>NZ_CAWVOK010000035.1:0-15591 GCF_963930935.1 Candidatus Xenohaliotis californiensis | reverse complement strand
TCATCCTCATCTTCTTCATCTTCATCCTCTATATCATCCTCATCATCCTCATCTTCTTCATCTTCATCCTCTATATCATCCTCATCTTCTTCATCCTCATCTTCTTCATCTTCATCTTCATCCTCTATATCATCCTCATCTTCTTCATCTTCATCCTCTATATCATCCTCATCTTCTTCATCTTCATCTTCATCCTCTATATCATCTTCATCTTCTTCATCTTCTTCATCCTCATCTTCATCCTCATCTTCATCCTCATCTTCATCCTCTATATCATCTTCATCTTCTTCATCCTCATCTTCATCCTCTATATCATCCTCATCTTCTTCATCCTCATCTTCATCCTCTATATCATCTTCATCTTCATCTTCTTCATCTTCATCCTCTATATCATCCTCATCTTCATCCTCTATATCATCCTCATCTTCTTCATCCTCATCCTCATTCTCATCTTCATTATTATAAAGATTGTCACCAGTGTTTATCTTGGAGTTATTGATCGTGGATTTATCATCTTTATTTGTTGATTTTTCTGTTTTGCTTGTGGTATTAATGTTTTGATTTTCATCATCCTTGTCAAAAGTAGCTTGTAATTCACTTGATATTTGTTCTTTATTTTCATCACTTATTGCTCCAAAGATAGCGCTTATTTTTTTAGCAATGATAAAATCATTTAAATGTAATCCATTAATTTTGGTTGTGTGAATGCTAATTATTGCATAATCTTTGCCAAAAGTAATATTTGGATAGTGTTTTTCTGTTTTTGTTAGCTTGTTTACTTGATTAATAAATGATGAGACAAATTTAAATGAGCTAAAAAAGAAAAGACAGTGTAAATACAAATAGTTTGACCTCATCAGCTCCCATGTATTCAATTTTTTTAGCATATGTTTTGCTTTTTTTATAGACATAGGCTTAGTTTTTTTGTCTACTGGTTTACAGTTTAAGTGTGATAGTTTCATAAAAATACTTTCAATAGATTGAGCTTAAATTACAAATATAAAAACATGATAAAAAATAACCATGGGAAATCAAGAGTATTCCATCAATAGTGATAATACTGCAAAAGACATAAAGAAAAGTAAAGGTGTTATGTTTTTTTTGCTTAGCTTTATGTTTTTTGGATTTTCTTTATGCTTATTATTTGTGAATTGGTACTGGATTACTTCTCAGCAGCAGATAAAAGATTGCAGTGACTGCAACCAAGATAATTACATTGGTATGGTTGATAAATTTTTTTATACACTAAGTATTAACCAGTGTCATGCTGTATCTATAGCTTCACTTGCAATTGTTGATTTATATGCTAGCTTGTATTGGTTAAATAATGTAACAAGCTCAATGCATGCTTTAAAAACGTTTACAGTTAATAATTGGCAAGATTTAGGTAGTGTTTATGGTGAACAGATAATGCAGTTAGTTAAAATGGTAGAGTCTAATGAAAGTTTGATATATAGAAATCCTTTAATGATTGCTTTAGAATTAGATAACTTAATAAGTGAGATAAATGAGGATAGCTTTATGGAGAAGAATTTTTTTTCTTTAATAAAATTAAGAAAAAAGGAAAAAAATATTCAAAATATAAAATTAAAGAATGAGTTATTAAAGCTTTCATCAGATATAAAACATGATAAACTTTCACTGTCTGAAATATATAGTAGGATGGAAAACAATCCTAGTTTTGTAGATTTTGTTCCATCTATTATATATGACTTAAGATCTACAATAAAGCTTAAGCAAGCTTTTAAAGAAGTTGTGGACACTATGCACAATAGATATGTCTTATGTTCACCACTTGTTAAAGCAGAGCAGCAAAATGATCAACATAAGGTTGTTGAGTAGTAATACATATTTTGTTATGTTTTTTATTTTATTGTAGTTTATTTATACCCTATATCTTTTGGTAGAAAGGAATATTTATGTTAAAAGCTATAAAGCATTTATGTATGCTAATTGTTATTTTATTTGTAGCATGGTATGCACATTTAACTCTGCCATCTTTGAATTTTAAATACAGTGATTATGAAATAAGTGTTTCATTTGGATTGATTTTATTTTGTGCAATATATATTTGTTTATTTTTTGTAGCTATATATAACACTGTATTATTTTTTTTATCCATTCCTAAGAGATTTTATGATAAGCATCATAATAATAGATATGAGCATGGAATGATAGCTTTAATGGAGGCTTTTATTGGAATACTATCAGATAATTTAGTGACTACTAAAATGTTTTACTATAAGGCACGCACAATTCTTGGCGATGTTGCTGAAGTTATGGTGATAAAAGCATATATACTATTAATGGAGAACAATAAAGTAAAGGCCAATATAGAATTCAGCAAGTTGTTAAATTATGATGACACTAGATTGCTGGGTATTAAATTTTTGAAAGATAGCAACAAGGATATTAATTTAGATAATTTAATTTTAATGGCAAGTAAATCATTGTCAACTATGTATCAGCCAGATTGGTTTAAAAGATTAGTATTGAAGCTATGGTCTGAGAATGGCAGCTGGAATGAAGTGATTAAGTATGTTGACTCTGCTGGCAGAAAGCATAAAAAATTTTTATTACCATATAAAGCATGGTGTCTGTATAATTTGGCAGTTGATATTTGCAAGGATGGCAATATTAAGAAAGCTAAACATATTCTTGAAGAGCTGATGTTAATTGATAAGAATAATTTAGGCTATATTTTAGAATACAGTAGAGTTTTGTATCATATAGATGGTGTTAAGGTAGCTAAAAAATTTTTATTGCATCAGTACAAATTGCTTAAATTACCATTAATATCTAGAGAAATCATTCTAATATTACAGAAAAATAAGGTTATGGATATTGAAAAGAGAGCATTGCTTAATAATTTTTTCAAGGTAAATGCATCTGATCCTTGGCCATTAATTGAGTTGTTCAATATATTGATTGCTGATCGTTGTTATAGTGAGATTGATGTTGTTGTTGAGCGCCTTGCTGAGATATCATCCACAGAACTGCTGGCCAAATTGTTTAGTTTGAAGCTAGCATTGCTTATAAATGGTGTTAATTCAGTAGATTTATCTGTAAAGATTGATATTATTATAAATACTGAAAAAAATTTGCTATTAGATAAATCTATTGTATTAAAATATAATAAATTTGACTTGCTACTTAATTCTAAATAACAGTAATTTGTTTAAATGTTTTATGTGAATCATTCTCATATTACAATGCTGTATATTGTTTTTTGTCTGTGCTATAATTTATGTTTAATTAGAAGTTAAATACTTAATGTCTTTTATTATAGCTGGCAAACATCGTGGTAGAAAAATTAGATCTAATAATAATATAAGACCAACTATGTCTAAGGTTAGAGAGGCTGTGTTTAATATATTAGGTAGCAGAATGGATTTGTTATCAGGATTTGTTGTGGCTGATCTTTTTTGTGGTAGTGGATCAATGTCTCTTGAAGCAATATCTAGAGGTGCAGAACATGTTTTTATGTTAGATAATGATCAGAAATGTTTAGCAACGGCATGGGACAATATCAATAGTATTAATGCAAATGAAAAAGTAACTATTATTAATCATAACATGACTCACAAAATAACTTCTGTTGATAGAAAATGTGATGTTTTTTTTATTGATCCTCCATATAAGGCTAATATTTTGCCAATGGTTCTTGATAATTTTGCCAATACACATATTTGTGGAAAGGATAGCTTGATAATATTGGAATTATCTAAAAAAAAGGATTTACAGATTAGTGATGCATATAAGCTGATTGATCAAAGAAGATATGGTGCAACCAAAATAATTATATTGCAGGCTAATTGGTTATAGTTATTATATAGTTATTTATCTGCATTTTAGGTTAAGGTTATGTTTGATTTACATGGAAAAGTTGCTCTTATTACTGGTGCTAGTGGTGGTATAGGTGGTGCTATAGCTAAGTTGTTTTATCGGCATGGAGCTATAGTAATTCTATCTGGAACTAATCAAAATAAGTTAACTATGATGCAAAATAATTTTTCAGAGAATGAAAGAGTGTATACAATTAGATGTGATTTGAGCAACAGAGAGGAAGTTAGGGGCTTGGTTGATAAAGCTAATCAAATAAATAATGGAGTTGATATATTGATTTGTAATGCTGGTATTACAAAAGATGCACTTGCAATCCGGATGAAAGATGGCGATTGGGATGATATTATGGAAATTAATCTTAGATCTGTTTTTATATTAAATCGTGAGTTTTGTAGGTCTATGATGAAAAAGAAGTGGGGGCGTATAATTAATATATCATCTATTGTTGCATTTACAGGTAATTATGGACAGGCAAACTATGCAGCAGCCAAAGGTGCAATGGTATCTTTAACAAAAACTATGGCATTGGAGTTTGCATCAAGGAATATTACTATTAATTGTATTGCGCCAGGTTTTATAGATACAAATATGACTAAAGTGCTTAATGATCAACAAAAAGAAAGGGCAATTTCTAATGTACCCATGGGCTTTATTGGAAATCCAATGGATATAGCATGTGGTGCTTTGTATCTTGCTAGTGATGGTGCTAGGTATGTTACGGGGCATTCTTTGCATATTAATGGTGGTATGTTCATGAGTTAGTTTGATTTATGTTTAGATTAATTTTGCCTATGGGTTTTTAGGTTGCATTGTGATTAGTGATGAGGTATAAAATATTTTTATTTTATATATGATCATCATGAATACTGAAGTACAGAAAAAGAAATGTTTATTGATGCATAGTAAAGATGTTTTTATTGATGACATACTAAATGTGTTAGAAAAAGTTTTTACAGTTAATATAATAAATGAGTGTAATGGTGAGTCATTTAAGGTTAAGCAGTGCATAAAGGACAGCAATCTGTGTTTAATTGTGGCTACTTTTGATAAGAATGTTTTGCATAGTGATATGGGTAAAATATGCTTGCACCCTGGAATGTCTTTAGACATTGTATTTTTTATGGGTTTGGTGACTGGTACCATTGATCCACATAGTATGTCTACAAAAGTTTTAGTTTACAATAGAGATAAGATAGTTGAGCCAGGTGTTATGTGTGCAATACCACAAGTTGCATCATTGTCTTCATTGGAGGATTTTTTACAGATGCAATATCACTTGCAGTAACTTGATCACAGTTTACTGTTCACGAATCAGCTGCTCTACCAATTGAGCCAAGTTGGCATTCAGTTAGCTGTATAATTGATTTTTCACTGATTAAGAAAAATGCCAACTATAGGACTCGAACCTATAACCTGCTGTTTACGAATCAGCTGCTCTACCAATTGAGCCAAGTTGGCATTCAGTTAGCTGTATAATCACTGATTAAGAAAAATGCCAACTATAGGACTCGAACCTATAACCTGCTGTTTACAAAACAGCTGCTCTACCATTGAGCCAAGTTGGCATTCAGAGCATTTTACATTAAAATGCCTAGCATTGCAAGATTGCATATTGTTCAATTGTTTAGCTAACAATATGTTTGAACATTGCTATAATCATTTTTGGACCAAAAATTATTACTGATAGAGAGACACATAAGCCAAATATTCCAACTATTATGCCAATTATCATAATAAGTCCATCACGATTTAATACACCTAAACACATAAGAACTATGCCAATTGCTGGTATAAAATTAGTTAGTGGCACAGGCAATGATATTGATAATGAGCATATAAGTGAAAGTATTGCAAATATTTTGTTGCCTAATAATGATATAATAATATCTAGCCGTGCTGAGGTAATTTTTTCCACTTTTCTTAAAGGCACTGAAGTTTTTTCTGCAATAAGTGCAAGAGTGGTTCTTTTAATTGACTTATTTTCTACCCATTTAGGCAGCCATGGAGTTGACATGCCAATTGACATTTGCAATGAAAATAGCAGCAATGGTATTGCTGCTATTGTTGTTGAGCCAGGTGGAACTGGTAATGGTATTGTAAGAGGTAGAGAAAAAACTAATAATAGTATAGCAAAACCACGCTCCCTAATTGCATTTTTTATCTCTTTGATTGATATCTTATCTTCTGCAAATGAGGCTGCAACATCAAGCAATACATCAGAGACAATTTTATTGTTTTTTTGCATTATTAGGATCTGTTTTTTTTAGATTATTATCTTCTTCATTTTCATGCATAGCTTTTTTAAAATTACGTAATCCATGCCCCAGATCGTGCATTACATTTGGCAGTTTGCCAGCACCAAAAAGTATCAATACTATTAACAAAACTAGCATTGCTTGCCATGGTCCAATAGACAATGGTAACCTCTTATTGAATTGTTAATTAATTGGAATTATTGCTTTTTTTGTTTAAGAAGTCAATCTTGGTCTATTGATATATACAGTTATTAAACACTTTTTAGTATATAGAATATGTTTATTTGATTGATGCATAGTTTACGATTTATACAGCATTTGCATATATATTTATGAATTATTTTATTAATACACTCTAAATGTTTTATTCAAAAATTGACAAAAATAGAGCACTTTCATTGGTTGAGGTAATTATTTTTATGCTGATTGTTTCTAGCATGATTGCTGCATTGATGAGTATGGTTAATTTTTTTACTATAACTTCTGGTACAAAGATGACTAAGCTTCGAATGGAGGCAGTTAGATCAGCATTAAAGTTTTATGTAGATGTGCATAGCAAATTACCATGTCCAGCATCATTTAGCAATGACTCTTCTAATGCAAATTATGGCAAATCTTCTGATTGTTCTAGTTTGTCTTCTCTTGTGACTAGTGATTCCAATGGTGAGTCTGTTGTGCATGGTGTTGTGCCATTTAAAACACTTGGATTACCAGAATCTTATGCTTATGACATATGGGGTGGCAAGATTTTATATGTTGTACCACAGTATTTAACATTAACTAAATCCATAAATGAGTTTTATTCTTATAAGCCAAAAGATAGCAATGGTGCAATTAAGATAAAAAATATTAATGGCAATAGTGTGATTGATGTAAGTAAGAACGTTTTATCTTATTTGCTACTTAGTCATGGCAGAAAGATGATTGGTGCATATAAGGCCAATAAAGTGCAGATAGCATGTAGCTATAGTACTGGTATTAATGGTATTGATATAGAGAATTGCAATGCTGATTCTAATTTTAAACATGCCAATCTTAACTATAGTGACAGTGCATATTTTGATGATTTGATGTTGTGGTCAACAACTCAAGAATTATCTCCTGCTGTGGCAGCATCTGTTAACAAGCCAAGTGTTGCTAGTGCATTTGATATTGGTGGTAGATTATTTTATGTTCATGGAATTACCAATGGTAGTAGTGCTGGATTAATAGATGGAATGAGATATTTGTACGTAGGTGTATTTGGTAATGATAATTTTATTGTGAAGAAAGAGAGTAAAGGATTAGTAAATATAGAGCAATGTTTTTCTGGCGATAGAATAATAACCAACAATGGTGAATTTTTTATCATTTACGATAATACAATTTTTTATGATGTTGGTGATATGAGCAATGTTGCTGTTATAAATGGTGATATAAAATCAGATACTTCCGGTGCTGCAGATATCTCCCTTTCACCTGGTTTTTATTTGTTATCACAAGATTCACTTAAATTTACCAATAGCAAATCTGGTATTTCTTCTATAAGTTTTCCAGCAATACTTTTTATTTCAAATAATAGTTTTATTGGCACAAGTGGTAATTTTGATGATTTTGCCTTTAATGCAATGCATGGAAAGATTGTATTATATTCTGGTGCTAATGCTAAATTTATAAAAATAACACATTAGGTAGTTATTATGCAAAAAAAACGTGGTATTGTATTAATAGAAATTTTGGTTGTTATGATTGCTTCTATGATAGTTATGGGTGCAATGTGGAATATAACAAATATGCGTAATATGAGCTATAAAGCTGATGTTACAAGAGATAGAATACATTATATTAACAATGCAATTAGAGCCTATGTTAGAGAACATGGTTATTTGCCATGCCCAATGATATCTTCATTATCATATGATGATGTAGATTATGGCAAAGAATCTCAATGTCGAGATGCAAAGTTACCAAGCAAGTTAATTAGCAGTGGTACTGATAATGAACTTGTTCTTCATGGTTCAGTACCATTTATAGATTTAGGTATACCTGAGAGCTATGTTTATGATAGCTGGGATAGGAGAATTAACTATGTAGTGGTTGCTGCACTTACTAGGTCATATGATGATTTTTTTGGTTATATGACTAAAAAAAACAATGGCGTCATTAGTATTATTGATAAAGATAAGAATAATATTCTAGATACATCAAATCAAGATGTTAATGCATATATACTGCTAAGTTATGGAAAAGGATCTTTTGGTGCATATGATATGTCAGGATCTAGGAAGGTATGCAAGTCTATAGCATTAGATGGTGAGAATTGCAATGATGACTCAATATTTTTAGTTAGTGATTTTAATTATGCACTTAATCCAATGTCTAATAAATTTGATGATTATTATGATGATATTATAGATTGGTCTGAATTTAGGGATCTTTACATAATTGCTTCCTCTACCCATGCTGCCAAAACTTTTACTGTACCAGAGCAATATAGATATTTTAATACATGGGGAATTATTCAGTACACAAGCACTCTTAATGTCTCTTATAATGGTTTATATGTAATAGATAATGCGCAATCATCTGATGTAATTAAGCAATTTAACCCACTTGATCAAAAGACTGATTTTGCTGTAATATTACGTCATACAGCTGGATTTGAGTTTTATTCATGTCTAAATGTGGGTGATATATTTATGGTTCATGGCATAGGCCATTTTAAGGTAGAAAGTCCAACTACACTTAGATTTATCATAAATAATAATATAGTTCACAGTATCACAAAAAACACAACAGAATCAGGTTTTTTTTTGTCTGATGCTGCTGTTTCAGAAGGTATAAATTACAGACCACATAAAAATTCTAGCATTGTTGCTAGCAATGAAGATTCTTTATTTTTGGATAGTGATAACTATCATACTATGTATTTTAATAAAAGCAGTAAGAAATGGAGCACTGCTTATTAATAGCATAATTAAAGTGTTTTATTTAATTAAGGATGGTTGATGCTAAATTGCTGACAACAAATATGAAATGTCTGGTATATTTCAGGATTTGCAATAATGAAGAATAGATTGCTTTGCAATGTTAAAGTTATACCATTATTGTTTGTGGAGATTGTTTTATGATATATGTATTTGCTTTAAGCTAATTTTTGCAAACAATAATGATATAACCTGTGAAACAATAAGTTTTTATTAATAATGCAAAATATTTAGTGGTGGGAGTATTTTATAAATATTTTATAAATATAATGTTATTAATAGATTTTTGCTGTATAGCAGCAATTAATTATGTATATTTTAAGTGTTAGTAATTTGCTTAATGAGCATTAGGATAATGCCAATGGTATACTGTGTCAGTTTTGAATTTTATTATAAGCAAAATAATATTATCTACAGTCCCTGTAGATTTAATTTATCAAAAAATATCTCATAAATTTTTGCTAGCTTCCATGGTTGTTTCATGTATGATTTTCTTCCATGTTTTCATAAAATCTAGATCTTATATGTGGATTTGCATTATATTTGATAAGTTTTTCCACAGGTTGTTTATGCATCAAATTACTATTATAATTAGATAAATAATTGTTTTTTTCTATTATAATTATCTATGGTTAAATCTGTAGATCAACACTTAGTTTTATATTTTTATTGATATTATTGCATGGCAGGCTTGCCATGCCTTTTATACCATGTTAGATATAGCTCCTCTTTTCTTTCTGGCTTTTTTGCTACTACTAATGCTAATTATGCATTCTCCATTTTGGATTTTAATTGCAATAGTTGAGCCTTTAATAATTTTATTTTCTATAATTTTATCTGCTATATGTTGTTTGATTTCTTCATTAATAATTGATTCTATTTTTCTAGCACCATATTTTAAGGTTTTTGTTTTTTGTAAAATATGCTCTATTGCTGAATTATCAATCTCAGCATTTATTTTCTCTTCCATAAGTTGCTCTTTAATTTGTTCTATAAATTTTTCTATAATTAATTTTTTAGTGTTTTCATCCAAAGTCTTAAATTGTATCAAGCAGTTGATTCTATTGCGAAATTCTGGTGAGAAAATTTTATTTATTTCTTTATTATTTTCAAGTTTTTCAGTGAACTGTTCTTCTGAGTTAAAACCCACTGGCTGTTGGTCTAAGTCTGATGATCCAGCATTTGTTGTCATTATTATTATTACATTTTGGAAGTTGGTTTGCCTGCCATTACTATCAGTTATTTTACCATGATCCATGATTTGCAATAATAAGTTATATATATCTTTATGTGCTTTTTCTATTTCATCAAGCAGTAGTACACTGTATGGATTTTTTGAAACTGGATCTGTTAGCAATCCTCCTTGATCATGACCAACATAACCTGGTGGGGCGCCAACCATTTTTGATACTGCATGAGACTCACTGTATTCTGACATATCTATACGAATTAAATTCATTTTTAATGATTCAGCAATTTTTTTTGCAGTTTCAGTTTTTCCAACTCCACTAGGACCAGAGAATAGATAGCATCCCAGTGGTTTATATATATTGCGCAATCCTGTTTTACTAGTTTTAATAGAGTTGCAAAGATTTTCTATTGCTTTATCTTGTCCAAATATATGTTGTTTGATTTGATTAGAAAGATTTTTTAATACTTTTATTTCTTTTTCACTAATTTTAGTATGTGGCATATTTGCAATCCGTGCAACAGTGTTTTCTATATTTTTTACTGTCACATTGCCACAGTTTGTTTTATTATGTATTTTGTGTTCAGCTCCAGCTTCATCAATCACATCTATTGCTTTGTCTGGTAATAATTTTTCATGTATGTATCTAGAAGAGAGTTTTACAGCACTGATTATTGCTGCATCTGTGTATTTTATTTGATGATATTGTTCATAGTGAGATTTAATGCCTCTTAATATTTCTATAGTAGCCTTAGTTGATGGTTCTTTTATGTTAATTTGTTGAAATCTTCTAATTAGTGCTCTATCTTTGCAAAGTTGATTGGTATATTCTTTATAGGTTGTGGATCCAATGCAACGTATATCACCTCTAGCTAAAGGTGGCTTAAGAAGATTGCTGGCATCTAATGCACCACCATTAGTTGCACCAGCACCCATAATGGTGTGTATTTCATCAATAAACAGGATGATATGTTTGTTTTTTTCAATTTCCTTGATGATCATTTTCATACGTTCTTCAAAATCACCACGATATCTAGTACCAGCTAACAAGCATCCCATATCCAGCATATAAACTATACAATTTGCCAAAGGTTCTGGTACTTGTTTATTTATTATTTTAAGTGCAAGTCCTTCAGCTATTGCTGTTTTTCCTACTCCAGGCTCACCAATTAATAATGGGTTATTTTTATTTCTTCTTAGCAATATATGGATAGTTCGCTCAACTTCTTTATTGCGACCAATAAGTGCATCTATTCTACCATTTTTTGCTTTTATATTAAGATTTGTGCAATATTCAGCAAGCACTTCATTTTCCTTAAATGCTGAGTCAGATGATGTAATGTTTTTTAGATTTAGTATTTTTGCAATACCTAAGTCTTTTTGTTCACTTTCTGTTTCATTGACTTCTTCATTGATTTTGTTTTCTGGCGCAGGATAACTGTATAGTAAATAAGCTGGTTGATTAATATTTCCTATGTTTTTAATATCAGCATCTATATCTTGTCCTTTAACAGTCTTACAGTTAATATAATTGAGCATATCCATATAGCTAACATTTTGTTCATTAAGAAAGAATACTGTGTGAGATTCTTTTTCTGCAAATAATTCTAATAGAATATCTGTAGTTGATACTTTTGATCTATTATTTTCATATGCTCTCATTGTAGCGTGATTTATGACTCTCTGTAGTCCAGTAGTTGGTTTAGTTTTTTCAATATTATCAACAACCAGCATTGATAGATCATTATGTAAAAAATTTTTTAATTCATTAATCAATGTTTCTATTTTTGCTCCACACCCTGTTAGTATTTCTCTAGTTTCTCCATCCTCCATCATTGCAAGCATTAGATGTTCTAGAGTTGCATATTCATGTGATAGGGATTTGGCAATTTCCAACGCTTTTTTCAAGCTTTTTTTAAGATTTTCTGACAACATGCTCAACCCCTTTTTGAATGATTAATTTTATAAATTGTTTATCTGAGGAGGCTTTCTTCATTACTTCATGAACCTTAGTCTCAGCAATGTCCTTGGTATAAGTGCCACACATTGTGTATCCTGTGTCACTTATTTCTCGTATCATGTTAATTGTTGTACTGTTTGAGTAATGGAAGTTTGTTTTAAGGATTTTATA
This sequence comes from Candidatus Xenohaliotis californiensis, assembly GCF_963930935.1. Taxonomy (NCBI): domain Bacteria; kingdom Pseudomonadati; phylum Pseudomonadota; class Alphaproteobacteria; order Rickettsiales; family Anaplasmataceae; genus Candidatus Xenohaliotis; species Candidatus Xenohaliotis californiensis. Next base: position 3,204 of record NZ_CAWVOK010000035.1, on the reverse strand, counting down.
AAGAAAATGGCTTGTTGTAGCTTCACCTTGTATCATCCATATTTGATACAGTGATGGTTTGTTGTTGTTGTTTCTAAACTGATCCCAGTCATTATTATATCCATTGTTCATATTAACCCAGCTTCATTGATATATATCTATTGATATCATGCAATATTTAAAAATATGTTATTCAACTTTGCCATAATGCAATATATGTGCTGTGTATCAGTTGTTATGATCTTATTTTATATTGTATACAAATATTTTTGTTGCTTGACATGTTAATACTTTATCTAGTATTGATTGTATATTTGATAAATTTGGCTTGTTGTGTATTTTATATATTTATTGTGTACTGTTGTCTGTTGCTGTGCAAAGCTTGTTAGTGCAAGTCAATTTTATAACCCAATATCTGAGTTTATGGTGCAAATGGGATATCTTCAAACTGGCTCTATTATGTGCTCAGAGATTGCCAACAATCCCAATACAATAAATGGTGTGAAACAGGAAATTTCTCAATTGATGGGAATTGCTAACTCAATTGCAGGTATAAAAATTGATGCTAATATTGATATTAATCAGCAGATGGGAAGTATATATAAATATTGTAAAAATCACCCTAATTCTCCTTTAGCAATGGCTTTTTTAGAGGTGGTCATGGGTGGTGTAAATAAATTTTTGCATGGTGGATCTTCTCACTCTGTCCCATCAGCTAGTTACAATAATGCTTACCAACCTGCAACTATTGGTAATTATGGTAATATGTCCACTAATTCAGTGAATAATAATAACCAGCATACTGGTACTATAAATTATTCACAACAACCAAGAGGTTATTATGATGGGATTGAGAGTAATAACAAAAGTCCTAAGCAGAATGGCATTGGTGTAATTAATTACTAGCTAACATCTGTTTATTTAGATTAAAATATTTAAAATTTTAAGCATATTAGTTATTGCTTATGTTTTGCTTTGAGAAGAGAATAGATATTGTAACTATTATTTTTTTAAAAAAAATAGTATTAATATTAAGCTATTTGCATCAATAATTAAACTAATTTTTTTAGAAATTAGTAAAAATTTATTATTCTATGTTAAGATAATGTATATAATATATTAATTGATGTTAGATTATGTTAAATGAAAAGTCTAATATGTCTAAGCACAGAAAAAATGTTAGAACTAGGCACAAAAAACATATTAAAAAAACAATAAGTGCTAAGCATAATGCTGACAAGTTAAGAGCAGCTGCTAGTCATACTCATAAAAACAAGATTCATAAGCCAAAAATTCAGGAGCATGATGGTATTTATAGAGATATAAATGAGATTTTTTTAAATCATAAAATAAAAACAATAGGAAATAAATTTAATAAGTTTAAATTAAAAGAGAGTGAATTAAAGAATGCAGATGATCTTGTTGCAGCTGGTGTACAGCTTGTTATTTCACAAAAATTATATGATAACTGCACACAATATATAAAAGATTTATCAGAATCTAGAAAAAAACCTGGCAGCAGATTAGCTGCAGTAATAAAAAAAAAATATGGTAAAAATATAGGTGGTATAGTTGGTTTTAAACCAGATGATTTAATTGATTGTTTGATTGCTGCAAAAGAAAAATTTTGTGCACCATCCACGGCTATTGTGCCCAGTGCTACTGAATGGACACCTGAGGAATTTGACCTGTTGTCTAATATTTGTCTATCTGTGCCAGTTAATGCTTTTCAGAGTGGGATTAGACCAGGTAATAAATTTTCTCTCAGAGAAAGAAACTACAATAATAAACCTTTTGCAACAAATTTATCTTTTGTTGTAGGTTTATTGCTTAATGGCAAGGGCAGTCCTGATTATAATTCTGTAGTTGTTAATGGCATTATAGACAAAAGACGTTTTCGAGAACGCTTAGAGGGCAGGTTGCTTCCTACACTTGTACATGCCTCAGAAAGAGCCAAGACTTTAGGCAAAAAAGCATGGATATCTGTTCCAGGATTAGGTGCTGGTGTTTTTTCTGGTGATTTTTCACCAGAAATAGTGCATGGAATACTTCTTGAGGCAATAGTTGAGATAGTAGATAGCAATAAAGAAATTCTTGCCAATATAGAATGTATTAATTTAGAAACTGGTGGTAAGATTGTTGATACTAAAGGCTATGACTTGTCAAATTTTGTATCTGTTTTGGCAAGAAAAAATGGTAGTAGAGTTTCTGTGGCTGCCTCACCTCAAATATATATGAAACGTGGTCCATTTGACCCAGTTAGTGCCAGTGAATATACATTTGGCTTTAATTGCAATATGCATGAACACTTTACACTTGTTGCTGGTTCTGCGCTCTCATTGCCAGGTAATGGGGCACTTTTAGGATTAAGTAACACAGATGAGGCATTAAAAGGATCTGTTACTGATCTTTTTTCACAACTTACTGGTGCTAAAGGTAGGTATAGAAACACAAGAAAGAGATATAAGCCACTTCATGTAAAAAATTGGTCAGATTATACAAATAAGATTAGAGAAAATATGGCAGGATTGCTTAAAGTAAAAGGTGGAAGATTTGTATATGATGACAAAAGTATTGCCAAACTTAATGAAGAGGTATTATCATATGAACAAAATAAGGAAGATGTTAAAATAAAGCCTTCTGATAAAAAAAATCATGTAAGTTTTAGTGAGGATATTGAAAGTGTTTTTATAGGTGCAAAACATCCATCTAGCTATGCCTATGATGAAAAATTTGATTCTCAAGAAACTACATTTAAAAAATATACAAATGAAACAAATGGTTTTTCTGCTCATGGTGAAGATTCTTTAAAAGAAAGTGTTTACAAATCATCTACAGAAAAATTAGGAAGTAGTACTCCCTATAAAGAATTTATTGCTACACAAAGTAATGCAAAAGAATCAGGTAATAATAGCAATAGCCATAAATTATTGGAACAATTAAAAAATGGCACTAAAGAGAGTTTTTCTTCATCTGATTCATTTACTGTTCATCAAAATACTACTTCTAGTGGTGCAGTTGCTGAAGGTATGGATGATAAAGATAAGCATAATACTCTCTAGTATTTTAGAATATTTTTGATAAAAATTATTTTTATAAGCTTGTTAAAAGATACATTATTTAATTATGTACTAAAATGTTATGTAAAATTAACTTAATAGTTTAATTAGTTGGTGCTTATAGTGTGTTGTTATATTTAAAATTATTTAAATAATTTATTATATA
>NZ_CAWVOK010000034.1:0-80881 GCF_963930935.1 Candidatus Xenohaliotis californiensis | reverse complement strand
TGATTATTATACATTTTATGTGCTAAAAAAATTTAGTATAATTATGATTATAATTATAAATTATTTTAATATAATAAAAACACTAACAACAAATACAACCAGCATATAGCAATCACTACAAAAATATACTATGTAAAAATAAGCAACAAATCAGTATACTATTAGTATAATAAATCTTAGCATATTAAGAAGCTGAAGCAACAGGATTAGAACCAGTGTGAAGACTGAGGAACTAAAAACCCATCCAAAAATGTCCATGGCTGCCCATAAGCAAATCAAGAAATTTCCCCACTTAGATGGGATATTTGTAGACCCAGATGCCGAGAAAAAATTCTTCATCAAATATGAGGATGAGAAATTCCATCATACAGGAAGAATTGATTTTTATAGTCCTAAGTTTGCTACATTAATTGATTACAAGACAACATCTTATTCTGCTGCCACTAAAGGACTGTGGAGAAGGAAGTAGACAAAAGAATGTATCACCTGCAGATGGCATAGTATAAAATGCTGCTGGAGAAAAGTCATTGATCAGTCAAAGAAGTTTATCATATCGTGCAGAGCATGGCACCACCTTATCTTGTATCTGTATTTTCTTTTAGCTAGGAAAGCATGAAAATTGGCAATAAATTGGTTGGATCTGCCTTAGTCCAAATTGAATATTCTCTAGAGCAATTTAATCAAGTGCAGAAAATCTTCATTGAAGAGGAAGCATTGAGTCCATACCTGCATGGCTTTGAGGATATCGTTTGAGTTAGTTGTCCAAAGATTCTGGGCAACTAAAGGAGAACTACAAACTCTTTAATGAGAGCCAGCAAAAAGCATGTGAATAAAATCCAACTAGGGCTCACTCTTCCCATTTTTCCATCCTAGGTCTGTATACTAGTTGCATTATGCTATATATTTCAGTGTTATATCAAGGATGTTTAATTATAAACTATATTAATAAAATTAATTTATTTAAAAGCATGTATCCTGCAATGTATATAATTGTTGTTATTTCTATGAATATCATCTATCAAGGTGTTATCATTTTGTGTTACACAAAGTATTAATTTGCACTAACAATAAATTAAACAATTACAAACAAATCTCTAGTTACAAATTACAGTATTTAAAATACTAAGATAATAGGCAACAACTATATACTAGAAACCTATACAGAATAATGTAATCAATTGCAATTAACTGCATAGTTTATACTAATGAGCAAAATAAAAATATAATGCATAGTTAAATATTTACAAAATGTGAGTAAAATTTTAGCATAAACAAAAAGTGGTATTCGTTAAATGTCCGACAATCAAAATACCAGAAAACATTCGGAAATGGTATACAAACACAAGAACCTACCAAAAAATACTCATATAATACATAAACCAGAATGGTTAAAAATTAGAATATCACACAAACAAAAATTCTCTGAAACTAAGTCAATTGTTCAAGGATACAAAGTTCCAACTATATGTGAAGAGGCATTGTGCCCTAATATCACTGAATGTTGGCACAAAAAACATGCCTCCTTTATGATAATGGGAGCAATATGCACAAGATCTTGTGCATTTTGCAATGTCAACACTGGTGTTCCAAACACTCTATCACCAAATGAACCAAAAAGACTATCACAAGCAATTGCTGCAATGAATTTAAACCATGTTGTAATAACATCCGTTGATAGAGATGATCTTAATGATGGTGGTGCAGAACATTTTGCCAAATGCATTAAAGCTATCAGATTAGCAAATCCTAACACCACTATAGAAATTCTAACACCAGATTTCCGCAACAAAGACAATGCTTTAAAAGTTGTAGTTAAAGCTTCACCTGATATTTATAATCACAACATAGAAACTATACCACGATTACATCCACTTATCAGGCCAAGTGCAAGATACTTTCATTCACTCTATATTCTACGTGAGGTAAAAAATATTAATCCATGTATGCCAACAAAATCTGGTATAATGGTAGGCATGGGAGAAACAGTTGAGGAAATATCACAAACTATGGATGATATGCGAGCAGCAAAAATTGATTTTTTAACTATTGGACAGTACTTACAACCAACAAAATATCATTGGCCTATTGATAGATATGTAACTCCTAGTGAGTTTGATGACTATAAAATTATGGCACTATCAAAAGGATTTAAAATGGTTGCATCTGGTCCACTAGTTAGATCATCATATCACGCTGGCGAAGACTTTCAAAGATTAAAAAAACTACTAGCAAAAGAATATAATGACAAGTCAAAATATAATAACAGTTCATTTAAAACCTAATGCAAAAATAAATAAAGTCTCATCTATAGACAAAAATACAATGATAGTACATACAACAGCAGTACCAACAAACAATCAAGCAAACAATGCTATGATAAAAATCATATCAAAATTCCTTAAAATCCCACAATCAAACATAATAATTATGCTGGGTAGAAAGAATAGGATAAAAACTGTAGCAATAAAAAAATAAATTACAATACAATAAGAAATCAATAATTGTTAACATTTATGTTTAACAAAAAATAGTTTACCCTGCTATCTCAAAACAACAAAAATCAAACCAACAAATATTAATAGTCAAAACAATAAGAATAAATTATTCTGTATGCATAATCAGCATAATAAAATTTTGTAATATGTCTAAAGAAGAAGATGAGTTTTCCTTCAATGAATCTAATGCAAAAAAAGTGACTGAAATAATCGAAAGATATCCTAAATGCAATAAAAAAAGTGCAGTAATGCCATTACTACATATAGCACAAAAACAAAATAATGGTTGGCTGTCTAAATCTGCCATAAAGCATGTGGCATCAATACTAGAAATGCATTATAACAAAGTTTATGAACTTGTAAGTTTTTATTCTATGTACAATGACAAAGAAGTTGGCAGGCACCATATAAAAATATGCTCTACCATGCCATGCTGGCTCAATGGCTCAGCAAATATAGTAACTGCTTGCGAAAAAAAATTAAATATAAAAGCTGGTCAAACAACTAAAGATAAAATGTTTACAATAACAAAAACACAGTGTCTTGGTGCCTGTATTGATGCTCCTTTAATATCAATCAATGACAATTATATTGAAAAAGTTAGTCCAGAAAAAATAACATTACTAGTTGACAATATATATTATAAAAACTCAAGCACACAGAAAATAGAAAAAGATGAGAAATAATAATTTAATTTTTACCATTGCAACTGACAATCCTATTTTCAATGATTCAACACTATTTAATATAAAAAAAAATATAAATTTTAGCGGTATATCAATAGATAGCAGAACAATACAGTCCAATGAAATTTTTATTGCTCTAAAGGGTTCTAATTTTAATGGATCTGATTATGCTCAGCAAGCCATTGAAAATGGTGCATCGGCAGTTATTATTGATAAAAAAAATCCAGAAATTACAACTCCAATGATTGTAACAAACAATTGTTTTACTATGTTGCAAAATTTTGCACAATATCATAGACAGCTAAATAAAGGAAAATTCATTGCTGTAACTGGTAGTTTTGGCAAAACTACTACAAAAAACATGCTAAAAGAATCTTTAGCAGCCAGCAATATAAAAGTATATGCAACAAAAGACAATTTAAATAACCATATTGGTTTGCCATTAACTATAGCCAACAATCCCTTGGATACTAAATACAGTGTAATTGAAACAGCCATGAGCAGTGCAGGTGAAATAGACAGTAAAAGCAAGCTAGTAAAACCAGATATTGCAATTATTACTGGAGTTGGAATTACACATGGAGAAAACTTTAAGACAGCAGATGATATTGCATGCACAAAAGCAGAAGTATTCAATCATCTTAGTGAAGAAGGTATTGCAATAATTGGTGAATTTGGCTATAGCATAAAAAAAACTATAGAAATAGCAAAACTACATCCAAAAGTTAAAAAACTTATAACATATGGCTTTGCCATGCATAACGATATACAAATTATCTCACTGAAACCTGTAGACATAAATAACATGCTAGTTAGAGTAAGGTTGTTCAACAAGGAAATATCATATCAAACAGCAACACTAAATGAGTCAATAGCAATGAATTCACTAGCTCTACTTGCAGTTGCAGAAGCACAAAACCTAAATCTTGAGCCAATACTATTTGCAATACATAAATTCCAACCAACAATTGGCAGAGGAACTCTTTTTATAAAAAAATTACCCAATGGCATTGCTAATATAATAGATGAATCATATAACACAGGCCCAGAATCAATAGTAAATGGTATTAAGACACTATGCAATATGGCAGCTGTTAAAAAGGGAAGGAAAATTTTGGTTATTAGCAATTTAAGTGAATTTGGTCAATTTGAATCAACAGCATACAGCATGATTGGAGAATATATAAACAATGTTGATTTAGTATATCTAGTAGGTAAAAAATTTAAAAAATATATCCCAAAAAATATTGTGCATAAAATATTCAATAATGCTGAAGATATGGCAAATGGTTTAGCTAACATAATACAAAACAATGATAATATTTTGATAAAAGGTGCAAGAATAATGCAGCTTGATAAAGCAATAGATATTCTACTTAATCCTAGCTAATAAATGTTCATTGAGGATGAAGGACTGATTATTAATATTGTAAAATATGCTGACAACAAAAAAATTATAAAAGTATTTACTGCAAACAATGGCATGAGATCATTTGTAATTAGATTTAGCAAAAAAAATCATAACACTGCCCAAATAGGCAGTCTAATCAATATACAATGGCGCAACAATACAAAAAACTTAATCTTTGCTTTACATGAACAAAAACAATCTGCAATCCATAACATTATACAAAATTACCATGGCATTATTTTGCTCAATGCATTAATAGATATACTAAATACAACAATTGTAGAGCAAAATATTCACAGAGATTCTTTATACAAAAGTATAAAACAAATACTAAACAGTAATATAGACAATGATCATGATTACTATAAGCAATTGGTAAATTATTGTAATTTTGAGATAATTTTACTAAAAGACTCTGGATATGCATTAAGCCTAGATAAGTGTGCAGTTAGTGGTTCAACAACAGGATTAAAATATATATCACCTAAATCTGGGTGTGCAGTTACAGAAAAATTTGGTAGGCCATACAAGGATAAACTTTTTACATATCCAGTAATACTCCAAGGCATAGAAGCTGATGCTGATAATATCAAAGAAACCTTAATTATGCTGAGATATTTTATCACTAAGCAAATACTACAACCAAACAATAAGCAAATACCAAAAAATCGCTTAATACTTGAACAATTACTTGCAATATGATTGCTCTGTAGTTACTAAAAACACCATTAACAAAACCTAAATCATTAAATGCTAGATACTTATTTAACCTATTACATGTAAACCACAATTCCAATGAAAATAAAAATCCTGTCCAAGATTGCACATTTACTACTATTTAGCAACACAAATACAAATATACCTCCATCAAAAATGTTCAGTGATTTCCACAATTTTACTATCAAACATGGAAATGAGGAAGAAGATGTTCAGTGATTTCCACAATTTTATTACCAAATATGGGAATAAGGAAGAAAGGGATGAGTGGTCTGCACTTAATAATGAACAAGGGCCATATAAAATACATGGCAGAAAAAAAATATTTGCAGAACAATATAAGCGTGACATATATATAGGTAAATGCTATGGATCATCACTTGGTGCACAATATGTTACTCACTATACACCTGGGGACATTAGTAGGTATGGTGTTTATCAAATCCACAATAAACCATTACAACATGGTCCATTATTTCTCGACTTCCCTGATCTAGAAAATGAAAATGATTCTTTATTATTTGCATCCAGATTATTATCATCAAGCAAAGCTCCATTACAATATTGTGCGGTAAGTCGAAATCCAGATATAAGAACAAACATACTTGGCAACATGCATCATGATTGTCTAAATGATATTGTAAATGGAGTTTTTGAGCATACAAATTTACAGAAATCACATCCCACTCAAAGAATTATATTAAAAGGATTGGGTACTGGTGTTTATGAAGCAGTGTATGTCCTAAGAGCCATAGTTGAAAGATCTGCTGCTGAAAGAAAGCCATTACCACACATCACGCTAAAGCTTCATGATGTAGATAAAATAGCTAACATGAAAGTAAAAGATATAAACAACAAAAAACCAATGCAAGCAATCAAACAAATCTGCAAAGATATCAAAAAAACATTAAATGATCACTATAGTATAAAAGACAGCAAATCTGGCACAATAGAAACAGAGGTTGTTGGCCATAACAGCAGCAATGAAGCAAGCTTAATAAATGCCTTGGAAAATTTCAGCTATGTATATTCAACACAAAAACAAAACTTACATGGATCAGTACCGCAAAAATATAACATACTAAAACACATTAAATACTCAGCATACAACTCACCTGATTATACTACTGTAGACAATTTAGAAATACAAAATTCAAAACAACAACAATTAAATCTTAAATATCCTGAATAACAATCATACAACAAAAAACAACTTATTTTTATAATACATCTAACAATTCTTGATTATCTATGTTTATTTTACTATGATGTTTGTCTAAAGGGTGATTAGCTCAGCTGGTAGAGTGTCTCGTTTACACCGAGAGGGTCGGCAGTTCGAATCTGTCATCACCCACCACTATCATTAAATTATAAGTTATTTTAACTTAACAAAAAATAACTTTAGATATCTTTAACAAATTAAAAATATAATTATTAATCAATATAATAACCTTGGATTAATAATTATGACATATAAAAATAAAACTGCTCTAAGTATAGTAGAATTAGTAGTTGTATTAACAATTCTTGGCCTGTTAACAACTATCATAACTGCCAGTAAGGTACTAATACAACAAGCAAGAATACAATCTGCTATATCACAACTACTTAACGTTGAATCATCAATATACACTTTTCAATTAAGCTATGGATTTAAACCAGGCGACTTCCCAGATGCAATTTCATGGGGAACTGATATATGCAACCTAACTGGTGGCACTGATGGTCTCAATGGTAATGGTAATGGTAGAATATCAAATGATGAAACATCAGCAACAGCTGGATTCAATGATGCTATAGTAGAGTCATATGCAACTTGGTGTCATTTATATACCGCACAACTTACACCATATGATATTACACCATTAACCAATAAAAATACCATACCAGAACGCAATACCAATATTGCACCATCTGTACTAAATGATTCTGCAATACTGCACATAGCTTATGATTCTGATGAAAAGAAAAATGTAATATATATAGCAGAACCAACCTTAAACATGGATCCATTAAACTCAGCTCTCACACCATCTGAAGCAAATAGTATTGACAATAAATTAGATAACAAACGTGCAGATAGAGGAAGAATAATAGGCGTAAAAGGTGATGATGCTACTGAAGAATGTTTAAAATCTAACAACAAAAAATATGACCTCTCTGTCAATGAAAAAACCTGTTATATTAAATATGTACTAACACACTAATATTATCATCAGCACTTTTTAAGTGCTAAGATGTTTTGGATTAATAATCTATTTATAGGCCATTCTCTAAATTATGGAGGTTAACCCAGGCCTTATCATAGTGAATAATGCTCTGATTTAGGGCTTTATTCAAGAAAACACGTGCTAATTTCTCATCAGATGCCATAAGAGAGTATATGCCCATATTATTATAAAGCTCACGACCAGATAAATATTTACCAGCCATCTCTTCAGCTTTGTCAAATTTGCCCCCCATGCCATAAGCAAGTGCTAAATTCAAGCTTACTTGCTTTCTTAATTTATCACTCATTGTATGCTCACGCAAAATATACTCAAATTCTTCTATTCCCCTATCGGTATCACCAGACAACACTCTAGATAAGGCTATGTTGTTCATAATGCATGGATGATTGCCACCAATGTCCAATGCTCTGTTATAATAAAGATTAGCTTCTTCCATTTTATTTATAGATGCATATGCAATACCAATTGCATTTAAAATTTTCCAGCTATTGTCTATTATTTTTGGATTCTCAACAGCAGCATCAACAGCATGTAAAAAATCGCCCTTTTGAGTAAATGACAAAACTCTACCCTCTATTGCTTGGCTAGCAAATATTGGATCATCTACCAGACACTGATAGTGCAGCAAAGCAGCATCAAAATCACCAGCTAATCTTTTAGCATCAGCCAGCATAAATCTATAATTTTTATTATCAGGACTCATGCTCACAAGCTGAGAATAGATTGCTGATGCTTTTTCATAATCCTCAGTAATAAAAAAATCTTTAGCAGCAGCTTCCATATTGTCTGCAACTCCAGCTATTTGAATCTCACTAATTTCTGCATTCAATTCACCAGAATTAGCATTATTTACACCTATATTATAAGAACACCCTGTGCACAAAAAAACAATAAATAAAAGTAATAAACTCTTCATAGATCCTCTCTACATTGAATTCATTGGTTCTATACCTAAAACTTTAAGTCCTGATGCTAAAAGTGTTCTAGTAGCCATCACAAGCGCAAGTCTAGCACTGCTAATATCTTCATCATTCTTTACAGCAAAACGTAAACTATCATCATCTTTGCCAGCATTCCAAAGTGCATGTAAAGCTGTAGCAACATTATTCAAATAAATACAGATATAATGTGGTGCACATTTATTGGCAACTACATTTAATGTATATTCCCATAATGCCATTAAACGCATTAGAACCATTTCTTTATTGTTGGCTAACAATCCTAAATTTGCATTGCTAATTTTTATATTAGGAAACATATCTTGTATAATTGCTATTGCTGATGTACATCGTGCATGTGCATACTGTATGTAAAATAGTTGGTTATCTTTAGACTGCTCTTTAACTTTTTGGAAATCAAAATTCAAAATCTGAGCAGAATCAATTGACACCATATTAAATCTAACAATATCACAACCAACTTCTGCAACAACATCTCCAATGCGTAAAATCTTCCCACTTCTTTTTGACATCTTTACAGCAATACCATTATCATAAAAGTTTACTATATTATGAAACACAATGCTCAATTGTACATTGTCATTAGAAATAGCCTTAACAGCAGCAGAAATTCTTTTAACATAGCCATCATGATCCTTCCCAAGGCCAACAACCATTTTATTGAAACCTCTTTCATATTTATAGAAATGATATGCTATATCAACTGCAAAATAAGTCCAGCTACCATCAGCCTTTTGCAAAGATCTATCCTCAGAATCACCAAAATCTGAAGAATTGAAAAGCAGGCATTCATTTGGCTTCCAATCATCAAGCATCTTGCCTTTTGGTGCATTAGTTGTACCATGATAAACTAAATCTTTCTCTTGCAGAAATCCAACTACCTTTTCCACTAATCCTTTAGCACGCAAATCTGTCTCTGAGACAAACACATCATGATCAACTCTTAGCAGCTTTAAATCATCTTTTATACCTTGCATAATGTGTTGCAATGCAATCTTTGTGATTAAACTATTTCTTATTGATGCATCCATGCTAAGCAATGATCTAGAGTGCCTATTCTTAAGTATTGTTGCAATATCAACTATATAATCACCTGGATATTCATATACAAGACCACTAACATCCTCACCCATAAGCTCCATATATCTAATATAAATAGACCTAGACAAACTATCAATTTGAGACCCTGCATCATTTATATAAAATTCCTTTGTAACATTATATCCCAACTTAGAATAAACATTAGATAAGATATCACCTATTATTGCACCACGTGCATGACCTACATGCATTGGTCCAGTTGGATTGGCAGATACAAACTCCATATTCAAATCACCCAGATCTCCTTGTGCAACTGAATCAAAATCTGTAGCATTGTCATTAATAGTAGAAATAGATTTTGACAAAAATATTGATGAAAAAAACATATTCACAAATCCTGGTATTGCAGCTTCAACTTTCACAAATGCATGGTTACTACATAGCTTATCAGCAAACATCCTAGCAATATCTAATGGTTTTTTATGATTAATTTTAGCAAGTAAAAAAGCAATATTGGTTGCAAAATCACCATGCATAACTTCTTTGGTTGGCTCAATCAAAATATCTGTTTCAGCAACACCTAATGACAATAAACCATCTGATAACATCTCTTGCAATGAGCTGTATAATATACTTCTAGTAATATGTAAAATATTCATGCTACCACTCAAAAAGTAATGAACCCCAAGACAAACCTCCACCTATTGCAGAACATGCTATTGTATCTCCTCTATGGAAAAAATTTGCCTTATTGGCATAATCAAGTGCCAATGGTATTGATGCAGCAGAAGTATTTGCATGCTCTGCTACAGTTACAATACATTTTTCCAATGGCAACTTAACTCTATTACGCACTGAATCTATAATTCTAACATTAGCTTGATGGGGCACAAACCAATCAACATCCTCAATCTTCTTATTAGCATTGTCAAGCACATCCAATAAAGAAGATGATAATTTTTCTACTGCATGCCTAAAAACAGCTCCGCCATTCATGGCTAGCTTACCAACAAAATTATTTTTTATTGGTGTATATAATATGTCAGACAAAGCTCCATCAGAATGTATATCTAAAAAAAAATTTGAATCAATGCTCTTTGTACATTGAAACAAAACAGCACCAGCACCATCACCAAACAATACACAGGTTGTACGATCATTCCAATCAATTATACTGGACATTCTCTCAGATCCTATAACTAATACATTTTTAAAAATACCAGCATTAATATATGCAACCACCAATGAAACAGCAAATATAAAACCTGCACATACAGCCTGCACATCAAATGCTGGACATGTACACCCCAAAGAATTCTGCACATAAACTGCACAAGCAGGAAATACACCAGAGTTAGTTGTAGTTGCAACTACTATAAGATCAACATCTTTAGGGACAATATCTGCTGAATCTAATGCACTGCGTGCAGCCTCTATTGCCATATACTCAGTAGTTTCCTGTGCATTAGCAATGTGTCTATATTTTATGCCAGTATGGCTCACAATCCATTCATCACTAGTTTCCAATGTTTTGAAAATCTTACTGCAGTTATCAAAACGATTTACAGGCAGATATGAGCCAGTTCCAGTAAGTTTAATTCCAGACATTAAGTGCACAATCCAATTCAGTTATAAAGATAACATGTGGAACAACTGCAATCAAAATAACATGTGAGCATCTGTGAATCAACCACTAAAGTCAGCAATACAAATATTTTTATTTTAAAACACAAAACAAAAAATACTAACAGCTTTTTATTAAAAATAAAAATTTTAATAAAATTTAATCAACACAATTCACATACTTGACTAAATTATGTTTAATTATATAGTACTTATATTAAGTAAATTATCTTAGAATGTATGAAGCTATGTCATCTTGGTGTTAAGGAAACTATTTTAGGCTTAAAAAATAAAGATTTTTCTGCAACAGAGCTAGCTGAAAATCAGCTAGCTATTGCACAAAGAAATGAACATAATGCCTTTGTCTACCTTGACATTGAGAAAACAATGAAGCAAGCTAAAAATACAGATGAGAGAATAGCAAATGGCAAAATGCTACCTCTTGATGGTGTTTTAGTTGGAGTAAAAGATCTATTCTGCACAAAAAATATTAAAACTACTGCATGCTCAAAAACATTAGAAGGATTCATTCCTCCTTATGAGTCAACCACAACTCAAAGACTGTGGAATTATGGTGCAATATTTGCTGGAAAAATGAATATGGATGAATTTGCCATGGGCTCTACAACTGAGCACTCCATATTTGGTCGCACTATTAATCCATGGTCAAAACTAACTGGAATTAAAATAGTACCAGGTGGATCATCTGGTGGCTCAGCTGCTGCAGTCTCAAATTTTAGTGTACCAGTAGCACTTGGCAGTGATACTGGTGGCTCAGTAAGACAGCCATCATCTCTGTGTGGTATAGTTGGCTTAAAGCCTACATATGGAAGATGCTCAAGATGGGGAATGATTGCATTTGGTAGTTCACTGGATTGCCCAGGAATTTTATCACGTAGCGTTGAAGATGTAGCAATAGTGCTTGGCGCTATTGCTGGCTTTGACCATAAAGACTCAACCTCATTCAACGTTAAAATAGATGATTACTTGTGCAATATAGACAATGGTGTTAAAGGGTTGAAAATAGGCATGCCAAAACAGTATTTTCAAGACATGAAATTAAATGCAGAAATAGACACAGCAATAAATAAAGCAATAAAAATATTATCAGATAATGGTGCTATAATAAAAGAAGTTAGCATACCAAATATTACAAATTCTCTATTAATATACTATATTACTTCTGCAGTTGAGGCTATCTCCAATCTAGCAAGATATGATGGAATTAGATATGGCACAATATCAGATACAAAAAATATTAAATCTATAGATGAGCTCTATACTCACACCAGAACTAAAAATTTTGGCCGTGAGGTGCGGCATAGGCTTTTATTAGGTGGCATGATTCTTAGATCGGAGCTTAAAACCAAAAAATATAAGCGTGCTCAGGCAGTACGACAAATTTTAGCACAAGACTTCCATAATGTATTTAAAGAGGTTGATTGCATAATTTCACCAACAGCACCCACACCAGCATTTGGCATTGCTGATCAAATGGATGAACTTACTATATATCAAGGTGATTTACTAACAACACCAGCAAATATGGCTTGCCTACCTGCTATATCAATCCCTGTGGCTCTTACAAAAAACAACCGACCTCTTGGGTTGCAAATAATGGCAAAACACTTTAATGAAAAAATTATATTACAAGTTGCTAAAAATATTGAAAATTTTATTGATTTTAATAAAATATCTAAAAAGTCATTAAATCCTTGAAAATAAATAAATGTTTATTATATTAATAAATAATATCAACAATAATTTAATAAAAAATTTAAGAACCCATCCAAAACCCCTTAATACCACCCGAACATACATATTACTGTATTAAAATTTCAGCTACTGCCTGTTATCACAACATGAATTAAGCTTAAAAAAATTAAAATAGGATCATAAAATGATAAACATTGAACTAAAGGATGGGAAAATTACCACCAAGTCTGGAATAAATGGTGCTGATATTGCATTATCTATAAGTAAATCACTTGCAAAAAAAGCTGTAGCTATAGCTATCAATGGTGAAATAAGTAGCTTGCTGAAACCAATATATTCAGATGCAAAAATCCATATAATTACTGAAGATGACTCGGAAGCACTTAAAATTATGCGACACAGCACTGCTCATGTTATGGCAGAAGCTGTATTAAAATTATTCTCTAATGCAAAATTAGCTATTGGACCAACCATAAAAGATGGTTTCTACTATGATTTTGATATGCCTTATACATTAGAGCCAAATGACTTGCTAAAAATAGAAAATGAAATGCATAAGATAATATCTAAAAATGAAGCTATAAAACCTAAAATAATATCTAAAAATGAAGCTGTGCAGCTATTTACAGAAAAAAATGCAACCTACAAATTAGAAATCATCAAAAACCTAAATCCAGAAGAGCAAATCAGTCTTTTTACACAAGGTGAATTTTTTGATCTCTGCAAGGGGCCACACCTACCTAGCACAGGGGGAATTAAAGCATTTAAATTACTTAAGCTAGCTGGTGCTTATTGGCAAGGAGATCACAACAAGCCAATGCTTCAGAGAATATATGGTACTGCATGGTTTAGTCAAAAAAAACTTGATTCATACTTAAAATTCCTTGAGGAAGTGGTTAAAAGAGATCATAGAAAACTAGGAATAGCATTAGACTTATTCCATTTCCAAGAAGATGCAGTTGGTCAAGTATTTTGGCACACTAAGGGTTATACTATTTATAAAACCATAGAATCTTATATAAGACAAAAATTAATAGCAAACAACTATGAAGAAGTAAAAACACCAATCATTGTAAATAAACATTTATGGGAGAAATCGGGTCATTGGGAAAAATTCCAAGAACACATGCTACTCACCAAGTCAGAAAAAGCTGATATGGCACTAAAACCAATGAATTGCCCATGCCATGTGCAAATCTTCAATCACAAAACTGTAAGCTATCGTGATTTGCCAATCAGAATGGCAGAGTTTGGCACATGCCACAGAAATGAACCATCAGGATCACTACATGGACTTATGCGTGTCAGAGGTTTTGTGCAAGATGATGCACATATATTTTGCACCATGGAACAAATGAATAGTGAAATAAAAAACTTTTGTGACTTGCTGCTTGAAGTATATAAAGATTTTGGTTTTCACAAAGTGCATATCAAATTTGCTGATAGACCTGAAAAAAGAGCTGGAAGCAATGATACGTGGAATAAAGCAGAGGATGCATTACGCAATACTATAGACAAAATGAATCTAGAGTATACTATTAACAAAGGTGAAGGTGCTTTCTATGGACCAAAGTTAGAATTTGTACTTAAAGATGCACTAGATAGAGATTGGCAGTGTGGTACACTGCAAGTTGATTTGGTACTTCCTGAAAGATTAAATGCTTATTATGTAAATGAAAAAGGTGAGAAACAACATCCTATTATGCTACACCGTGCTATTTTAGGTACGTTTGAAAGATTTATTGGCATTCTTCTGGAAGAACATTCAGGTAAAATGCCATTATGGCTTGCACCATTGCAAATTGCAGTGCTGACCATAACAAATGAATCTGAGCAGTATGCACAAGAAATACACCAAAAACTTATAGATCAAGGTTTGCACAGTGCTATTGATACATCAGCAAATAAAATTAATTATAAAATCAGAAAATATATAATGGAAAAGGTACCATTGTTATTAATAATTGGGGAAAAAGAAAAAAAAGAGCATAATATATCATATCGTATATTGGGATCTGATAAAACCACCACTAAAAACATTGATGAATTTATCAAAAATGTAACTAACTGCATAACACATAAAAAATATAATATAAATGATTAATATCCAAGCCATAGTTAAAAACAAATATGCTAGACTTACCAGAATACACAGCTTAACTGGCGTTTTTCTGATAGCTTCACCATGCTGGCTAGGTGTAGCAATAGCATTTGAAAGCACTAAACAATATTTATATTGGAATTTAATGTTTACAATTGGTGCACTAATAATGAGACCAGCATGCTGTATAATAAATGATTTATGTGATATTAATATTGATGGCAAAGTAGAACGAACAAAAAAAAGACCATTAGCTGCAAAGGAAATAAACAAAATAGAAGCTTGCACATTAGCTGCAGTGCTTCTGTTTATTGGATTATTAGTATTTCTAAAGTTAAACCAATTATCGCAAATTATTGCCATGATTGGTTTTTTACTTTCATGTATTTATCCATTAAGCAAACGATTTATGAAATTACCAGAAATATTCTTAGGTTTTACTATAAGCATTGGTGTATTAGTTGGTTTTACTGCAGTAA
The DNA here is from genome assembly GCF_963930935.1 of Candidatus Xenohaliotis californiensis. Classification (NCBI taxonomy): domain Bacteria; kingdom Pseudomonadati; phylum Pseudomonadota; class Alphaproteobacteria; order Rickettsiales; family Anaplasmataceae; genus Candidatus Xenohaliotis; species Candidatus Xenohaliotis californiensis. The sequence continues at coordinate 65,422 of NZ_CAWVOK010000034.1, read as the reverse complement.
CCAACAAAATAACCCCCATGTCTCTTGCAATGTATTGTGCATGCTCAATGTGGCAAGCAGGCATTGGTGCAATATATGGTCAACAAGATGCTAAAGATGACAAAATAATAGGAGTAAACTCAGCAGCAACAAAAATAACAGAATCATTTGAAAAATTCATCTACAACCTTTATAGCATGTTCTTATTAACTGTTATATTATTGGGAATTGCTATGAAGTTAAATTATATCTTCTATTTATCTTGCATAATTGTTGCTTATATGCTATATGTGCAAGCTTTATGCACCAACCTTAAGTCATCTAAGGAGTGTGCAAAATCTTTTAAAATGAGCCCAATAATTGCCATTATATTATCAATTGGTTTTTATATAGGAAAAATTTATAAAAAATAGGATAGATCATGTTAAAAAAGCTAACACTAACAGCCATATTACTCAGCTATTTTGTTAATGCACATGCTTACTGCATCAATGATGCATTGTTGGATGCATATCAAAATAACAGCAAATTTAAATCTGCATATGCTAATTATAAACAAACTGTTGTAGAAGCAGAAAAAGGAATTTATCAAATGCTACCAAATGCTTCAATATCAGCCACTAGCAATTATATTGACTTTAGACAAGGATTTGAGAAAACAAATTCAATAAACTTTAATGCAAACTACTCAATACCACTTGGTGGTGGCAAAGTTCATGAATTAAAAGCATCAAAAGCATTAAAAGAATTTGCAGAAGCTACTCTCGTACAGGCTGAAGCCGAAACTTTATTAAATGCTGCACTAGCTTATATACAATATATCAAGGCCTACAAAACTTACGAAATTAGCACTGATACCTTAAATTTAATGCTAAAACACTATGACATTGCACAACAAAAATCTGAGCTAGGTAAATTAAATAAGGTAGACCTAGCTAAAGCCAAGCAACAATTAGCTGCTTCAAAAGCAGATACAATTAAAACAAAAAACAAATTATCAGAAGCTGAGGCAGTTTATATACACATTATAGGCGTTAATCCAAACAAATCAATCAAACCACCAACAAACCTGCCGCCAATGCCATTATCATATAATGAAGCAGTTGATATTGCTCAACACAACAGTGTATCTGTGAGAATTGCTAAATCAAATGAATTATTGGCAAGATATAAACTATACTCAGCCAAATCATCTGTGCTGCCAACTCTTAATTTATCTTTTAATCTAAAACAAAATATTGATAGTTTTAAAAGCAGTGGTGTGCCACCTATTACCTCATCATCTGTTATGGCATCTTTAGATGTCCCAATTTTCCAAAATGGCTTTCAAGGGTATGCACAAATTAAACAGGCCAAACTAAACTCTAGTAAAGCATTTCATAATCATATAGAGGCAGTAAGTGATATGAAAGAAAAAGTTAAGTCAAACACAGATGGAGTGCAAATAAATAAAGCATTTATTGAAGCAGCTGAAGAGTCTCTTTCTGCAGCACAAACTACCAGAGATGCAGTAGCAGAGTCATATGAATTACAATACAATACCGTAACTGACTTGCTAAAATCTGAAAGAGATTTGCTGTCAGAAAAACTAAACTTACTAAATGCAAACACAGAATATTTTCTATCTGCATACAGATTATTATCATCATGTGGATTATTAACCTTTGAGAGGCTTGGCATAGTAACAACAAATGACAAAACAAACACTAATAGCTAACTACTGTTTAAATTACTGGTTAGGTAAAATGCAAATAATTACTGCACAAATAAACCAATAATTTTGTGTCTTTGTGCAGATCTTTTGCTTTACTTATAGATTTTTGCCACGTATTATAAAAATAAATATTGCTAAAATATTAAAACATGGCTGATATTTTTAAAAGCATACGCAGTACAGTACCTGCTAATAACCAAAAAAATTCTGGCTCAGATATTCTTGAACTAACTGAGCCAGTTAGTGGCATTAAGCAGCAATCTACAGGCAATCACAATGATAGCAACATAAATGATTCTAGTATAGATAATATTTTTTATGATGATAATCAAATCAGTCATAATGATATGGTCAATAGCTATCAGCAAACAGCAGGCAACAGATCTAGTATTGCTAAAAACCATCCTAAATCTAATGCAAATTCTTCTAATGATAGCTCTATCATATCAACCAATAGTGCAAAAGAAACGGTAAATGAAATAGGCAGTCTTTTGCGCACCATAAACAATAAGCGCAATAAAAAGATCCATAAAGGTACTACAATTGAAGATCTTGTCATTGAAGCTATTAAGCCATATTTAGCTAATTGGATAAATGATAATCTGCCAGATTTAGTGAAAAATATTGTTGAAAAAGAGATAAAAAAACTAATTCTAGAAGGTCTATAGAGCATACTATGCTTAACATTTTGTTGACTTATCTAAAAAAAAAAATAAAATATTGCTATAGCTTAATTCATAATATATTTGTTTATGGCCGTACCAAAACGAAAAACATCTAAATCAAAACGTAATATGCGCAGAGCAAATAAAGGATTAAAACCTGTATTTTATGGATTTAACAGTACTACAGGTGAAATAACTTTACCTCACCGTGTATCATTAGATGGCTATTACAAAGGATGGCAAATTATTTCTAAAAATAAAAATACAGATGATGAAAATGGGGATAGCCAGTAGTATGGCTTTTTAATGCATAGTAAAATAAAATTATCTATAGATGTCATGGGAGGTGATTATGGTGCATTGCCTATTATTGAAGGAGCTGACATTTTCTTAAAAAATCACAATGATGTATTTTTTAATTTTTATGGGGAAATTAACACTATAAATAAAGCTCTTTCTCAATTTCCCATTCTTGCACAATCTAGTGTTACAATACCTACAACAAACATTGTGCCAAATGATGTAAAGCCAAGCTCAGTATTACGCTCATATGCAGATTCTAGCATGCGACTAGCCTTAAATGCTGCCAAAAATGGAGAAACAGATGGTATAGTCTCACCAGGAAACACTGGTGCATTAATGGTGATGGCCAAAGCATTTATTGGCACATTAAAAAATATTGACAGACCGGCCATGGCAGCAGTAATACCATCTCTAAAAAAACCATTCATTATACTAGATGTTGGTGCAAACATAACATGTGATGCTGAAGTAATGTCGCAACTTGCTATCATGGGTAATTCATATGCTAAAATTGTATTAAATAAACAATTACCATCAATTGCCTTGCTGAACATAGGTTCAGAAGCTGCAAAAGGAAAACCAGAAATAAAGCGTGCAGCGCAAATGCTGAAAAACGAAGTAAACAAGTTAAATTTTATGGGATATATAGAGCCTAACAATATATTTTTAGGTGATATAGATGTTGTAGTTACAGATGGTTTTTCTGGAAACATCACTATAAAAACCATGGAAGGAGTTGCTCATTTCCTAAAAAACACCATTGTACAAGAAGAGTCTAGAGCATCTTTACGTACAAAAATAGGGCTTTACATGGCCAAAAACCTGTTTAAGAAATTGAATAGCAAAGCAGATCACAGAATATTTAATGGTGGCCTATTATTAGGCATAGACAATATTGTAGTAAAAAGCCATGGCTCAGCTGATGCATTTGCTTCTAGTCATGCAATATTAACTGCATATAATGCAATTAAACACCAAGTAAATCAAAAAATATCTACTGAAATTGAAAAATTTATCTTTGAATAACAAAATGAAGGAACTAGCTAACTCTTTATATCATGTTTGAGCTATATTTTATAAACAAGCACAATCTATTGTGATAATCAAAATTTTAGCTCTAATATTACACTGTAGTTCAGGCTATAATAATAGCATCACTATAAACTTTTATTAATAAACTATATTACATTGATCAATGCTATATCCCACTATATCTATTTATAGATCTTTTGCTAAATTCAATATCTAAATCAACACCTCTATCACCCTTGTCAAGATTGTAACTTTGCAATTCTCTACTAGATTCTCTGTAAATACCTTCAGTCAACCTAGATAAAGAAGATTTCATTCTAGCAGAGCAAATACGCCCAATATCATTTGCTGAACCAATCAACTCATCAGAATGAGCAAAAATACACAATGCATCTTTAATAAAGATCCTAGACATATCACTGTCTACATTATTCAAAAACATTTTATACACTAGCTCATCAGTGATGATGTCTATTCTGGTCATCATATCTATGTCTAGATCTAAATTCTTAACATCCATATAACTTAAAATAGGAGATCTACTTAAGCATCTAGGAGTAACAGCACCACTCTCAATATTAGAGATAATCTGTATATTCAAATCAAATATTTCATCTCTTATGGCACAAATATCAAAACTCTCAAACTTAGATAAAACACTCTGATATGCACGAATTTGCTCTCTATACAATTCATGCTTCATTTGCATTGTGCCAGCATTATCAGTATTCATAGCATGCAAATCACTGGACCAAGCTACTCCCATAATTGCTGAACATAAATTACTGTAATATGATGCTAATTCAGCTAACCTCATTCTAACAGACATAATTCTGTCATAAAGCTTGACACTACCAGAACCCTGAAAATTATGCTCAAACTGATCATACAGAGAATCTAAACAATCTATTAAAGTCTTTAAACCAGTAAGAGATTTCTTAATAGCTGATTCTTCCCATAGTTTTGAATCTATTGGGATGCTATGTTGCAACATCTCACTTTCAACCAAGCTGGCAAATTTACCAAACACACAAGAAGTTGCCTCAGAAACACTTTGTTGCATATGATGCCTAGTCTCAAGAATATTTCTGTACATTAATGGTAGCAAATTATTAGAAATATTTAATACATTTTCCTTAATAAAATTAAAATTTCTAAATAAAGGACTTAAACTGCTATCATGCTCATTCCATTTAATAGAGCTTAAATAACAATACAATCTAGCATTAAGACTCAATAAAATCTTTTCTGCTGCACCTACATCATTATGACTAAAATCTGGCAATGTATCACACTTATTTATTAATGCATTATATCTAATATTAGCATAGTCAAATGGCAGTGATGATGATGAAATTACATTGTTTGACATCTTAATTATGTCTAACATTTGCATAGTTGCAGATTGATAGTTAATCATTTGCCTAACTAAATAAATACCATTTCTAAGATCATTTCTTATGGATGAATCATATGTTGACAAATTTTCATAAAGAAAAATATAAAAATCCCTTAACAATATTAATTGCTTTACAGCTTGCTTATTCCAATTTTTACTACCATATGATTCATCTAGCACAATACCATAATTTAATGCTTGATTATTTAGCATATGCAGAAAAAAATTCTTACTATTTGCTATTGACACTACTAAAATCTAAATTCAACAATTAGACAAATATTAAAATAAAATAATGAAAAGTTTTTTAACCAATAAAATTTTTAGAAAAAATAATCCATTGCTTGAAAATAAAAAATAATCTTAGAAAATAATATGAGAGTAATAATATATTTGCCATAAAATGCATAATGTTCTTCTAACGCTTCTACAAATTATAGCACTATTAGCAATTGTTCTAATTTGTGTAGCATATTTAATATATGCAGAACGCAAAATAATAGGGTTTATGCAACTAAGGGTTGGACCTAATATTGTTGGTCCATTTGGACTTTTGCAACCAATTGCTGATGCAATTAAATTAGCCACTAAACAATTTATTATACCAGCCAATATAAAAAAATTTGGTTTTATAATAGCACCTATAATAACCTTTTGGTTGTCTTTGGCTGGATGGGCTGTAATACCATTTGATATTACAATGCAAAAATATAGTTATAAGGCATATGCAGTAGCAGACATCAACGTTGGAGTGCTTTACTTAATGGCCAGTTCATCTCTAGGGGTTTATGGTATAATAGTTGCTGGATGGGCCAGTAATTCTAAATATTCCTTCTTAGGTGGGATGCGTGCTGCTGCACAAATGATATCTTATGAACTGTTAATGAGCACAACTATATCATCCACTATACTTTGTGCTGGCAGTTTGAACTTGGCAGAAATAGTAGAACATAATCAAATGTTACCTATTTGGATAAAACTTGCATTACTCCCAATGGCAGTAATATTTTTTATAACCATCTTAGCAGAAACCAAAAGACATCCTTTTGACCTACCAGAAGCTGAATCAGAGCTAATGGCAGGTTATACCATTGAATATTCATCTATGCCATTCGGCATGTTTTTTCTAGGTGAATATGCCAACATGATATTAACTAGCACAACTATGGCTTTACTGTTCCTAGGTGGATGGTATCCACCTTGCAATATAAAATTTTTATATAATATTCCTGGTATTGTATGGCTATCACTCAAAGTGGCCATAATTCTTTTCTGTTTTATTTGGATAAGAGCTGCTCTGCCTAGGTATAGGTATGATCAACTAATGAAATTATGTTGGAAAAAATTACTACCAATTGCTTTTATTTGGTTAATAATCTTGTCATTTATGCTTTTATACACAGGAAAACTTCCTGTAACCATAACACAGGGTTGACATTTGACAAAAATTATGCAACATCAGTTAATTATCAATAATGGTTATTCTGCAGTATAAATGGTTAAATTTTTTTTACCCAAAGAATCGAAAATACAAGGAAAGAAAGTTGTTAATACCGCAGCTATTAATGCTAAAAAACCAAAAGTTATTGAAATTTATAGATGGAGCCCTGATTCCAAGGACAGTCCACACATATATTTATACAATATTGATATGGACAAATGTAGCCCTATGGTCTTAGATGTACTAGATAAAATTAAGGCTGAGATAGATCCAACACTAGCATTCCGTAAATCCTGCAGGGAAGGTATTTGTGGATCATGCGCAGTCAACATTAATGGCAGAAATAGACTAGCATGCATAACACCAGTATCTACATTTAAAGAAAATATAAAGATACTGCCCTTACCACACCTTGAAGTTATAAGAGATTTAATTCCTGATCTAACTCATTTCTATGCTCAGTATGCAATGATCAAACCATGGATACAATCTGAAACACCAACAGAAAGAAATAAAGAACAACTACAAAGCCCAGAAGATAGGAAAAAACTTGATGGATTGTATGAGTGTATTTTATGTGCTTGCTGTTCAACAAGTTGTCCAAGCTATTGGTGGAAAAGCGAAAAATACTTAGGACCATCTGCTCTGCTTAATGCATATAGATGGATAGCAGATAGTAGAGATGAAAACAGAAAAGAAAGGTTAGATAGCTTAAATGATGCCTTTAGATTATTTAGATGCTATGGTATTATGAACTGTGTTGAAGCTTGCCCTAAAAACTTACACCCAGCAAAAGCCATATCAAACATTAAGAAACTACTTCTCCAACAACATTACATACCATAATGAGTGGCTCACGTAAAAAGCTAGCCAAAGCTCTGTCAAAAACTACAGGAGTGCCAATGAATATGGCTATAAAATTTATCAATGTAACTCTACAGGAAATAATTAATGAAACTATGCATTCTGGCAAGCTGAATATCAAAAATTTTGGTACATTCAAATATAAAACAGCACCAGAAAAAAAAGTTGTAAACCTAAGCACTATGGAAAAAATAAAAATGCAAGCACGTAAAACAATTGCATTCAAACCATCTAAAACACTTCACAGATATATAAATAATGGTCAAAATTAAAGAAAAAATGTTTTATACTATTGGCGAAGTGGAGCAAATAACAGAAATAAAACAACATGTAATACGCTCTTGGGAAAAAAAAATACCATCTTTAGCACCAATGCGCCACAACAATAGACGTCTTTATAGCAAAAAAATACTGCAAATATTACAAAATGCTAAAGATATGATAAAAAATCATGGATATAAAGTATCATCAATTGAAATGGCTCTTAACAAAAATTTACAGGAAAAATCAAGTATAGCAGCCATTGATAGTACTATTAATGATCTAAGACAAATCTTAGAAAACATAGAAAGTGCTATATCAAAACTTGAAGAGCTAGAATAGTGTATAGTAGATAAGCAGCAAAACTGCTTTATCTACTAATAAAGTATATTAAATTAAACTATATTTAATAATGTAAATGCAATGCTAAGAGAATTTTCTTCATGCAATGAATTAACAGTACTAAAAGGCTCTAAAGAAAAACATACATCTTGATGCATATCTATTCCATCTATAACGGGCTCATTGTGTACAGCCATAATTTCCACTCTATTTATGTCATGCATATAATAACTATCCTTAACATCAAAAGAATCTAGTGAAGCATGTACATGTACATCACTGTCTTTATGGCAAAAAATATTTGCAATGTAAATCTTTCCATCGCTAAAATTAACTCTAGTTAATGCTATATCATCATCAAGATTGGCTATGCTAGTAAAAATAAAGTTACTCCTATGATCTAATGACACTGACCCAGTTTCCATAAACTTTTCACACCCACCATCAATGCCTTGAGAAAATAAAAACTTTGTACCAGATTCACTAGGTTCATTTGCATCAAGCATATGCATTATGCAATCATCCACTGGCTCTGATATTGATGCCGTAGAAGCTTTGTTAAAATAATTGCCAAGAAATATATAATTTGGCTGATTATAATTTACATCTGTTGATGCTGTGTCTGTTGTAGTAGCATCTGGTGTTAATACATCAGTGGGATTAGAATTAATACTGCCACCTGTATCTATTACTGGTTCATGATGCCTAATATCAGTTGCATCTGTTAATGCTGCCATTGTAGTAGCATCTGGTGTTAATACATCAGTGGGATTAGAATTAATACTGCCACCTGTATCTATTACTGGTTCATGATGCCTAATATCAGTTGCATCTGTTGATGCTGTGTCTGTTGTAGTAGCATCTGGTGTTAATACAACAGTGGGATGAAGATATGGTTTAGCAATAGGCTTAACATTTGGTACAGAATTAAAACCACTATCTGCTGTATCATCATTGTCTTCACCAAGATTATACAGTAAGGATTTAGCATGTTTTGAGTGGTCATTAGAATGATCATTAAACATTTTACTACCATTTATAATTATAAATAGCTGACGTAATCATAACGTCAGTGTATAAAATTATAGCATATGCTAAAAATTAATTCTATATAGTGATTAATGTTTATAATTAATGTATATACAGCACTATAAACACAATAGAGAGAATACATAAAAAATAATAAATAATTACTATATAACAGAGTCTTTTATGCAACGCTATTAACAAATAATTAAAAACAAAATAATTTATAAATATACTTAATTAAATAACAACACAATGCATTTCTTGACAAAAAAAAAGAATGAGTAATACTTAATGGCATATTAGGCATGATGTACTTAATTATATGAGCAAACAACATCCACTTTTATATAATGAAAAAATTATATATGACTATAATAAAAAAGGCTCTGTTGGTGTAGATCTGCCAGAAACAAAAAATGTCAAAACACGCACTGGATTGCCGGCAAGAAAAAATATTGGGTTACCAGAATTAAGTGAGCCAGAAATCATAAAACATTTTACAAGATTATCAAAGCTAAATTATAGCATAGACACAGGCATATACCCACTAGGCTCATGCACAATGAAATACAACCCAAAATTTAATGATAAAATAGCTAATATGGCAGAATTCACAGATATACACCCACTACAAGATGAATCATCTGTTCAAGGTGCGCTTGAGGCTATGTATATAATGCAAAAATATCTAGCAGAACTTAGTGGATTACCACATGTCACATTATCACCTGCAGCTGGTGCTCATGGAGAGCTTGCTGGGTTGAAAGTCATACAAAAAGCACATCAAAATGCAGGAAGGGAAAAAATGACTGTTATCATACCAGATAGTGCACATGGCACAAATCCTGCAACTGCTGCTATGTGTGGGTATAGCATAACAACAATAAAATCTAATAAAAATGGCATGGTTGATGTAGAAATATTAAGCAATGCAATAAATGCTAACACAGCAGCAGTAATGCTAACAGTTCCAAGTACATGTGGTGTATTTGATGCAGATATACTACAAATTAGCAATATAATAAAAAAAGCTGGAGCATATCTTTACTGTGATGGAGCAAATTTTAATGCTATGGTTGGCAAAATAAAACCAGCAGATTTTGGCACTGATGTTATGCACTTTAACCTCCATAAAACATTCTCAACTCCACATGGTGGTGGCGGTCCAGGCTGTGGCCCATTAGCAGTCTCAGAAGAATTAAAAAATTTTCTTCCCATACCATATGTAGTAAAAAAACTAAGAAAATATTCACTAGTAACTAAAAAGAAAAATTCTGCTGGCCGTTTAAAAGCATTCCATGGACATTTTACAGTCATTGTACGTGCCTTAGCATATATAATGTCCTGTGGACTAGATGGCTTAAAACAAGTTTCTGAAGATGCCTTATTAAATGCAAACTATATACTATACAAACTACAGAAACACTATCATGTTCCATTTGGCAAAACATGTGCACATGAATGCTTAATAACAGATGCAAAACAAAGAAAATATGGAATTACAGCAAACCATATTGCAAAAACACTTATACAAAATGGCATACACCCAATGACAATCTATTTCCCACTAATTGTTAATGGTGCAATGCTAATAGAGCCAACTGAAACAGAAAACAAAGAGTCACTTGATAATTTTATTGCTACAATGATCAAAATAGCAAAACAAGCAGAAATGGGAGAAAAAGAAAATCTGCTAATTAATCCAACAAACACTCCTGTGCAAGCTGTTAATGAAACACTTGCAGCACGCAATCCAAAAATAGTCAGAGAATTGACATGCCTAGCAACAGAATAACTGCAAAACTATCTCAAAAAAATCATCAGCACTACTTACTGTGATAAAATAATTTTCTCATTACTAATATGAATGTTAAATCTTTCTAAAACACTCATACCCATCAATGAAATGCTGCTTGGGCTTTCATTAATAGAAACCTTTACATCCTTTAATACAAAATCACCTATTCTCATCATTGGTATTACTGCTGGTGCAGCCCTAGTTGTCCCTGATGCTGTTTCATAATCTTCAGTAAAATGCAAACTACTTAATGAAACACCTAAGCGAATAGCATCATCAGGAGTTATTGCAATTCCTGATGCACCAGTATCCACAATAAATTTAATTTTAACCCTTCCTACAAATGCATCTATATAAAAATGTCCATCATTTGCTTTATAATACACTGCTTCTCTTAAAGTATGGTAGCCTTTAGATGGGGAAATAGCAGCTACCAATGAATTATTCAGCACACTACTCTTATGAACGTAAAGTATTATTGATAGAAAAATAATAACCAACCATGCAGCAGCATAACTAAGTGTCTTTTTATTAAACCTCAACCACAATTTAAAAGTAAAAAAATAATAAAGAGTAACTGCAACCACTGATACAATAATAATTATTTTATTCATTCCGATTATTTCTTCTTATTTTTTGTGTATTTTTATCCACATCAATATACTCACCTTTTGACAAAACTTCATTAGGATATTTATCACTATAAAAATCATGTTTTGCAGCATTATTATATCTATTTGTAGCAACATGCATTTTTCTTTCTCTTAGTCTACCAATCTCTTTAGCAGAATCTCTTGGCTTATCTCTAACACTATGCACAGACAGATCTGCTGCTCTTTTATCATATGAGGCACCATAAGAATCTACTCTTGTTCTATTTCTAGATTCCATGGCAGCTGAATCTGCTGTTTTATTACCATACAGCTCTTCATTAATATAGCGCAATTCTTCATCAGAAGGAGACTCTAAATCACTTAATTGTATTCTCGTAATTGCATTATATCTTGCCTTATTATCTGGCTGCATAGCAGAATACATATTAGCAAAATTCTCTGCAACATATAGTTGTGTTGAATAAGGACCAAAAAATGCCGAGACATCATTCATAGCATTGTATTTTTCAGAAATGTATATGATTAGCCATCCAATCAGTGGTATCAAAAGCAATGGAGTATAAAATATAAACCTAGCTATATTGGTGCGTAATTTATCAACATGTGCAACATCACTGACTCTGTCATAAATATGCCTGTATGCAAATTCACTAGCTAAACGAGATTTAACATATGGCTTAATAAAATCAATTCTACTTGCTTTAAAAGTTAACACAGGTGTACCTGTTTCAAGCTCACGTTGTTTTGCACCAAGATACAAAAATGAGGCACTTTTTTCCATCTTATGCAAAAGTTTTTTATAACCAGTGAAATCAAACCCTGGCATATTAGCAATATACTTACCAGGAACAATCTTTGGCATAGATCTTTTATTTTTATAGTACAATAATGATAACCTGATCATTCCTTGATGCCTTATCCAACGAAACTCAAAATTATTGTAATGCCTAGGACTAAGAATTCGTTCATTAAGTGTACGTAAAAATCCAGAAGTCAAAAGATTCATCTTGATATCTGCCCTAGACAAGTGTATATCTCCTGTTGTACGATAACCATCACTAGCACATAATGCATGTATCAGGGCATCATTTACTATATTTGGCACTCTGTTGGCTGTGCCCTTAGTGTAATGCTTTAATGAATCCCAAACTGAAACTGAGTGACTACTATAATCTTTTATGGGTTGCACCCTTGCCATATAATTATATATATTTTCAATCTAATAATAAACTATAATAAATCTTTATTAAGAATAGATTACAGTATAAATCCATTATTATGTGTATGCCAAAGCAAAGAATAGTGTGAGTTATATGAAAGCAAACCAGAATGTGTACCATCTTCTACAATTTTACCATTGTTAAACACCAATATACGATCAAGCTTAGTAACTGTACTAAGCCTATGTGCTACAACAATAACTGTCTTATCTATCATCAAGTCACTTATAATATTTCTAATTTTCATCTCAGTTACATAATCCAAGGCTGAAGTTGCCTCATCTAATATTAATATAGGTGCATTATGTATAATTGCTCTAGCTATGCCGATAAGCTGCTTTTGTCCACCTGATAAATTGGTTGCCACATCACTTATCAAGCTATTATAGCCATACTCAGTATTCATAATAAAATCATGACAACAAGCTTTCTTAGTAGCCATCAGCATATCATCATAGGTAGCATTAGGATTGGCACACATTATATTTTCTGCAATGCTACGATTAAATAATGTTACATTTTGTGGAACAACAGCTATATTACTAGACAATGATCCAATACTAACACTAGCAATATCCTGATCATCTATTTTTATCTTTCCAGCATTAAGACAATAAAATCTTTGCAGTAAATTTATAAATGTACTCTTCCCACTCCCTGAAGATCCAACCAATCCTATAGTAGTCTTGGGCTCTATTACAACATTTAAGTTATCAAAAACATTTCTACCCTTTAGATATCCAAAATTAACATCAGTAAAAGATATAGCACCATTAGTAACAATAAGATTCTTCCCACCTTCTTTATCTAAATGATCTGATGCTGAAGTCTTAAAAACACTTAATGCTTGCTGCAAAATACCAAAATTACGAAAAAAAAATGGCATTTCTAATACAAGCCACCATGCCAACATTATCATGTTTGTTGCTATATTAAATACAAACACTACATCACCAATGCTCATAAATCCTTTTTTCCAACCAAACAGTGAAATTATTAACATTCCACCATACTCAAAAGAAGTTAAAACACCCAAGACCATTTTTGTCTTTTCTGTATGGTTAATAACCTTATTATGACTTGCATACTCTTTCTTCTGGTATTTAGCAATATAAGAAGACTCATAGCTATTACGTGCAAACATTTTCACATTAAAAATATTATGCATGCTGTCTGTTATAACGCCCTGCAACTTGCTAACATCATATGCATGCATTCCAGCATGATTCATACACTGTTTAGTAAAAAACAATGTTACTGATATATGTAAAACAAACCATCCCAAAAAAAACAATGCTAAATAATAACTTATAGAACCAAACATAAACAATGAAACTAGTGCAGTGCAAAATACTGGCACCACAACCTCTATCATAGTGCTTAATATCTCATCACAACTACGTGGCATATCGTTAATTCTGCTTGCTATGGATCCAGTAGAGTTATTAATAAAATAACTCATTGGATAACGCTGAAGCCACACGGTTGATTTCATACGCATATCAGCCTGAAAAGCAGGCATTATCTTAGCCTCTATAAAACCTTTAATTCTATAAGAAATCTCTAGCATAAAAGATAGGAACACTACAAAACCAATATTCCAAACAACAGAAAAAAAAACATCATTTTTGTCAGTAGTGCATAATTCTATTTTATCTATAATTATTTTAAATAAATATGGAACCACTGTTCTGTCAACTACGCTAGCTAAGAAGCATATAAACATTAAGGCAAAATATAATCTATATGGTCTGATAAAATAGAGTAAAAAAGCTAAAGCATTTAGTGGTGGAGGGGAATTAGAGTGTAAATTTTTATCATTAATCATCAAGCAAACTGTTAATAGTTAAATATATTATAAAATATTAAATAAGTTAAGTATATATAGTAATATAAAATTCTACACAACTAAACTCCATGTATGATCGCATCAAGACTATTTTGATATGCCTTAGTAACACTAACCTTGACCACATCACCTAATCTACAATTTTTATTGTTGGCATTAATAATTCTTGTAGTCTGAAAGTATGGTGTTTTGCCTAACATGCAATTCTGATTTTTTGCATCATTTGATAAACAAAGAATATCTAATGATCTGCCAATCATTTTATTATTAAAAGCAATCTGCTTATCGTTTAAAACTTTCTGCAATATCTTCAACCTCTCATCTTTAATATGCTCTGGTACTTGATTGTCAAAATCAGCACCAGGTGTTCCTGGGCGTGGACTATATTTAAAGCTAAAACACTGAATAAAGTCAACACACTCAACTAATTTCATTGTCATAGCAAAATCTATATCACTCTCACCTGGAAAGCCAACTATAATATCAGAGCTAAATTTTATATCTGGATTACACTCACACAGTTTATATATAACTTGCATGTATGTATCATAATTATATCTTCTATTCATATGCTTTAAGACTGCATCAGAGCCAGATTGTACTGGAAGATGCAAAAATGGCATAAGTTTTGATTCATTTCTATGTGCATCATACAATTCACTATGCATATCAACTGGATGAGAAGTAACATATCTAATTCTTTTTATCTCTTTAATCCTAGCAATTTTTGATATCAACCACCCTAATGACTGTGCCTCCCCATTCTCATCTAAACCATGATATGCATTAACATTTTGACCTAACAAAATAATCTCACTTGCACCATGTCGTGCTAGACTTACAGCCTCCATGTATACATCCATAACAGGACGTGAGTATTCTGAACCACGTGTATATGGAACCACGCAAAAAGAACAAAATTTATCACAACCTTCTTGAATAGCTAAAAATGCAGATATAGTACTGGGTATGGCATCTTGCTCAATGTAATCAAATTTAGGATCTACAGAAAAATCCAAAGCCATATTATTATCCTTTGCTTTTATTAAGCTTGGTATTTGATGTATATTTCTAGGACCTACCACAAAGTCTACAAATGGCATTCTAGTAAAAACAAGCTCACCTTCTGCTTGAGCAACACATCCAGCCAGCACAATTATTGCACCAAACTTTTTAACCATTTTAATGCGACCAAGCTCTGAGTAGACTTTTTCAGTTGCCTTTTTGCGAATATGGCAAGTATTAACAACAATTAAGTCTGCTTCTGCAAGGCTGTCACACATTTCATAGCCTTCTTGTTTCATAATATTGCCTATTACCATAGAATCATATACATTCATCTGGCAACCATATGTCTTCACATAAAACTTTTTAAGTTTTTCTGCCATAATCATTCATTGGCCAAATATAAAAAATAAAATAAATAGATAATTATAATGCAATTAAATAATTTGTGCTATAGAAATATTATTCTGCTCTAAATATCTCAAATAATGAGTATAACAGCACGTTTCAAAAAATAAATAAGAGTATAGACAAATTAATAAATAATTATAAATACACTAATATGTTTTTTAGAAGTAAAAAATGTTTGCAGAAATTTTACATATAGTTAAAATAAACTTTAATTAGTAAATATTAATATAATTTGGTAGACATAATGCCAGAGGTCATCAGTCCATTATTAACTATAGTTTCATTAGATTCTGTTGAAAAAATAAATAAAATGTATAAAAAAGTACATAATAAATTATCTAACAGTATAAAACAAGGTGTAAATGATCAAGAATTAGAAAAAATTCTTTTAGAGAAAAGTAGATATTTCTACCATGGAATATTGTTTATGGACTATCTTAATGAAACAAGTGTAGATAGCATTGAAACAATGTGGAAAAAAGCTGAAAATTATCAGCATGCACAAAATAATCATCGTAAATTTGCAGAAAAAATACAAGAAATTTTAGAGAAAAATTTAGACAGTGATCAACTATGGGCTGTGCGTGCATTACTTGCCAGTAAAAGCAATCCTAAAAAAGAGTATAGAGATACTGAAGAAAATGACGCACTTATGTTGCTCAATATTACAGTTAAAGATCTTACTACCATAAACCATAAAAGACCTTGTGTGGCACTTGAAGAAAAAAACAGGATGAATATAGATCTTGTATTAGCATTACTTAGCAATATGGAAGATACTAGGCATACTGATACAAAGCTTGCAAAAGAAGATGGTGACCTTGATAAGGAAGGGTATATTAAACTTGCAAAAAGTCGTTTACTGCCAATGCTGCAATCCATTAATCACAGTGCAGGTGAAAAAGGGAAGAAGGCATTAGTTAATATTCCTGGCATAGGTGCAGGAATATTTGCAGGAGATAGAAAACGCGAAAATAGCATCAAAGAACTACTAGCAAAAAAAGTAATCCCTGAGTTGTTACAAGAAAATAACTTCCCAAACATAAGAATGGTAATTTTTGATCCATTTGATATGCCAAAAAAACCGGAACAAGAAAGGTTGGATACTAATAATATTGATTATCGTATAGTTTTATCAAAAAATGAAAATTTTTCAGCATACAATAAATCTGACTATATTAGGTTGTTTAATTTCCGTGATGAAAAAGATTGTGTAGTTGTCTTAGCAGGAGCATGCAATGCTTCTATTTTTGGTCATAATGGGCTTTCACAAAATGATAAAACAGATGAATCTAGTAAAGTATCTGGAACAAACATGCTAGAAAAACTAGCAAATTATCTTCAAATTGAAGAAATCAGCAAAAATTCAAATTATACTTTATCAACCAGAGGAAAACCAAAATTTGTGTATGTAGATAAAAGAGGTAATCAAATTGCACTAGATGAAAATAATTATATAGGCAAATTGGTACATGCAGAATTATCATCCAGAATAGAAGTATGGGAAAAAGGTGTGGAAATACCTGTAATTCGAGACTTTAGAGACAGTGCAGTTCAAGATATGCAAATAGAGTTGCACAGAATAAACAAAAATAATACACAAACACAAGATATAAGTGATAGTGCAGAGGATAATTCTGAAGAAAAATCACCTACTAGTACTGCAATAACTGACAACCAAGAAGACTCATCATCTAGCAAAAATACTGAAAATTTGAAATATCATGAAAATACTGAACTAAATGAAGAAATAGATGGGGAAAAAACAGAAAATGTTACCAAAGAAAATGTGAGTAATACTGCTGCAGATGTTACTGGATCTGCTGCAGATCAAATGAAAACAGATACTACTATACAAGAGGGACCTGAAGAAGTAATACAAGATGCAAACGATAGTGCAGAGGATAATTCTGAAGAAAAATCACATACTAGTACTGCAATAACTGACAACGAAAGAGACTCATCATCTAGCAAAAATACTGAAAATTTGAAATATCATGAAAATACTATACAAGAGAGACTTGAAGAAGTAATACAAGATGCAAACGATAGTGCAGAGGATAATTCTGAAGAAAAATCACCTACTAGTACTGCAATAACTGGATAGTGCAGAGGATAATTCTGAAGAAAAATCACCTACTAGTACTGCAATAACTGACAACCAAAGAGACTCAGCAGCACATAAAGAGGAATGGCATGATGCCCTTGAAAACATCTCTACAGTAACTACTTTAGATACAAAAAAATCTGGTAATATAAATATTGCTAATTATATAAGACAATATTCATACAAAAATGATTCTGTTGAGGATGTAGATGATGATATGGTTGATGGTTTTGGCTCACCACAAACAACAGAAAATCTGCAAAAAGAACTTTTAGAATATAAAACACAAATACTAGAAGGTAAAAATGCAGCATCTGCTGTTGATTTATTAACCCAAAAGCTGGAAAGTGTCGATATTGCAGATGATTCAAGTATCTTGGATGATCTTACAAGTGATGAAAATGATGAAAATTTAATAAAGTATTTAATTGAAAATAACTATCTAAAGTTAACATCTATACTTTTTAAAAATGATAAATTTATACCAAAAACACATAATGAGAAAAATAAGATGACATTGTTGTTAGTACATAATAAACCAGATGACCTAGAAAAATATACAGAAATTTTGCAGACTTTATTAAAAAAACAAAACCCTGTTGTTTGTCAAGATACTCAAGATACTGTATTGCACATTGTAGCAAGGCATGCTAGCCCAGAACAATTTGCATGCACTGTAAAATGCATGGATATGCAAAACACACAACAATTTAATGTAAAAAATAAAAAAGATGAAACTGTATTAGTGGCTGCTGCTAAAGCAGGAAATGTCAATACAGCTTGCAAGATTCTAGAATTAAGATCTGAAAAATTAACTATTGAGCATAGGGCAACTGATAGCACAGGAAATACTGCTCTACATTATGCACATACACTGGAAAATACAAAACTATTAAAAAGATTATTAGAGCAAATAACAACAGTACAAGATATTAAAAATTTTCTAGCTAAAAAAAATATTTATGGTCAAACAGCGTTTGATTTCTGCATCATCAATCAATCTAACACTAGAAATCTAGAGTTATTTATTGAGAAAATAATAAATATCCATGATCAACAAAATGAAGATGAATTATTAGATATTGTTGTTCAAATCATTGATAACGCCTTAAAACATAGAAACTATGAGGCATTAGATATCATTGCAGAGCAAAAAAATGCATTAGCACAACAAGCAATAAATCTTTCATGTAAAAAACTAAATGCAGAAGAAAACATCAGGTATGTTCATGGTCTTTTGCACTTGCTTTCATTTAATGCAAATACAGATAATCAAGAATTGCTTGCACAAGTTGCAATTAATATTTTAAATACAACACCTTCAGATATAAATAATGCTGCATTAGATAGCTTGCTAGAAAAGATAATTAGTACACTTGCAATGATTTCAGGCAATAATTTACAAAGAATTTTATATACTGCTATATCACACAATTGGAAAAAGACTGCTAACATGATGTTGGACAAAGAATACATTAGTTGGAATTCTTTGCTAGACATCTCAACATCAGTATCACTGTCAGCAGAAAGAAAAATGCTTATACCTGATTTGTTGCACAAAAATAGAGATAAAATAGCTATGTCTATAGACAGCTATCAAAAACAAAAATTTATGCAAGACTTCAAGCATCTGCTAGATTTAGCTATCAAACTTGATGAAGAACATTGTGTAGTCAATATTTTAAATAGCATACCTCAAAATATTTTGGCAGAATTTTTACTTATACAAGATGCTGATAACATTGAATATATTGTAAGGCTAGCCACACAATATAATAAGTTTTTTCACAGCTGGCAAAAAAAGGCATTTTATTGTGCAGCAATACAAAATGTTAAAAATCCAAGTGTTGATTGCATGGAAATAGTAGCAAAAAGTGCTATCCCTGATGCTGTTAAACTAGTATGTGCAAGAGATGATTGTAGTTGGGATGCCCTATTACATGAAATAAAAGGCAGTGATGATAAAGCAATAATAAATAAAATATTACATCTTCTTCACAAAGGAAGTGACTTTGTTAGAGCAATTAGCATGACTGATGCCCTGCTTAACCGAACTATGCTAATCAATTGCCTTACTCAAATGCCATTAACTTGTAGCGCATTGCAAGAAAATTATCAATATAAAAATGACAATAACAATGACACAGCTGCTGCAATTATCACAACCTTACTAAAATGTGAGATATCATTAAACACTACTATAACTAAATTTCTGGAATTAAATAATGATTATATTAAAGAACTTGCATGTGAACTAGTGTTGAAAATATTAGCAGGAAATACATTCTGCACAGAACAACAAATTAAAAATTTAATCAAAAATTTAAGATGTCTAGGGGTTAAAAATATTCAAGAATTATTTACTATAACTTTTGAAGATAGTGAATATTGCATAAGGAAACTTCCTGGTGACCATTCACAAACTAAAGAAGTAGAACTATATAGAAATAATTTTCATTGTCTTAACTGGTGTGCTGTGCATGAACTATGTAAAGAAAATCTAATAGATGATAAATGTATAAGAGAACTTACTAAACAACAACTGGAGCAACACCCACAAGATCATAAATTACTCCAATTTGTAAAGAACACACAGGAAAAATTAGAACAACAAAATTTAAATAATAATATTACTGAATATTTCTTATTTTTGGGAATAGATAATTTAGCTAAAGCAGCATTTATAAATAGAGACATAGAATTACTGCAAAAATTAACAGCTGTTGCACAAATAGAAAAAATTAATCAAAATATAACTACTGAATATAAAAGTCTTATGTCAGATGATGACTTACTTTCTGGTAGATTATTATTATTATGCAGAGTATTAGCTAAAGATACACCAGA
Source organism: Candidatus Xenohaliotis californiensis (assembly GCF_963930935.1). Lineage (NCBI taxonomy): Bacteria > Pseudomonadati > Pseudomonadota > Alphaproteobacteria > Rickettsiales > Anaplasmataceae > Candidatus Xenohaliotis > Candidatus Xenohaliotis californiensis. Next base: position 44,542 of record NZ_CAWVOK010000034.1, on the reverse strand, counting down.
GAATATTTTAGAATTTGCCCACAAAGTAAGTGAACCATTCCTTGAAACAGCACAATATGTAACTGCCAAACTTCAAAATGAAAAATTATCTAAGAAAGATTACACAGCTTCTGATGTGACAAATCTTTTAACAGAGCTGACAAAAAATAATAATACAGATCAAGCTAATGTAAGAGCTCAAATGGATTGCTTAAATGATGCTCTTTTATGTTTGAATGGTAGTAGCTCAGAAAAATTTGATCAATCTTTAATAAATGATGTAAGAAAAATGGCATCTCATTATGGAAAATCTGCCTTACATAACAATCTCATCAAATTATTAAATGAAGAATTTGACAAAGAAGATGAGTTGTTTTTATTGTCACTGCCAATATCTGCTGAATTTGCACTTGGCAATATGAAATATAAAAAAGTATCAACTGGAACAACAGTAGCGCAAGTAATCATTGAAGAATATGATGATATAGATATAGATAGTGCACAAACTGCATACAAACTATCAGATAGCCAAAAAAAGAGCGTAAAATCATCAACAAAAATTCCTGTTATAATTGCACATTTTTCTTCTAATTCATTACATAATAAGCATCAATATATTATGTCTATAGTTAATAAAGCTTATAGCAGTAATAGACTACCTGAACAAATAGATTACATACTAAACAACATTAGTGAACAAGACTTTCTTAAAATAATACTTAATAATGTAAGTGATACACAATTAATTAATAATGTATTATCAATCATGTGGGGAAGAACACATAAAGAGTGTACATCAAGCAATGAACCAAGTGATAATATACTTTATGCAATGCTGCTTGCTGAATCTACTGAATCAAAAGACTTGCAATCATATTTAAGGAATGTCATAGAACAAACAGATAGTAAACAAAAAATTGAATTATTAAAAAATTTATTTGATATTGAAGAGTGTATAGAGACTAGTCACTTTTATAGCGACTTAATACCTAAGTTATTAGATGGAGCAGACTATAATCAACTTGCTACAAGAATTTGTAGTGGTCATTTAGATATTGTAAAATTTGCAAAATACAATCCTGCTATTGCCATTATCTTAGTTCATGACTGCATTAATACTGATCATTATGGGTTAAAGTGTGCAATTTATGATAAACTAGCAGAAATGTTTCCACACTTTAGCACAGCAGCAGAAGGATGCATACAAGAAGTATTAAATATTATAGACCATAAAATTAATGTAGACTCTAGTGGCACACTATCATCATCACCACTACTACTGCATAATACAGTGCCACATAATGCTTGTCAGGAATTGTTACTATGGGAATATTTGCTCACTACTCCATCAATCAAGTTATCTGAAGAACTTATTACTAATATAGTTAACAATCTAATTAAGCTTAAAATTAAACAATCAAGTATTATACCCAAACTTGCAGTTTGTGCATTCAATAATTATGACAGACTAAATACATATGGAATCATAGAACCTATGATTAGTATTGCTAAAAAAGAACCATTTTTGTTTACAAAAAGCTGGAAAGATGTAGTTATTGCATTCATTAATGTTGCTGAAAATATTGAATCAATACGTGAATTCATTGAACATACTATTAACTCAACAGATATTAATCAAGTATTAGAAACTTTACAATACATTGGCTTAAACTATCGTGATAGTATAATTGTAAATCAAGTTATTGATTGCATAATGCAATACATTAAAAAACAAATAGATGGTAGTTATTGCAATGAAAATATAAAAGAAATAAACAAATATCTAAGACATATTACTCGTATACAACCTCATTGTTGGGATGGTGTAAAAGTACTTGTAAAAGCTGGAGTGCCATTAGAAAAATCTACACTAGAGTGTATAATCTCTGCTCTTTCTAGAGAAAAAATAGAGGATAAAGAAGATATAGTGCAAGAATTATTCAAGCAATCTTGTGTAGTAGATAATCTAGAAAATCTGTGCACTGCACAAAATGTTAATGTGCTACATGCATTACTCAAACAATTAAGTAATAAAAATTATAGACATATCTTAAATTCATTGCTACCTATGCATTCTTTCAATGTAGCTTTCTTGCATATACTTACTACAGCTAACAAAGAGATGTTAAATCACTTAATAAAATCTGGCATGCTCAAATATATAGTTGAAAATATTGATCTTAATCAAGGATATATAGAAGAAATATGCACTGCACTAATCTCTGAACCTGCAGATGATGCAGCAATAGATTTGGCAGTCTATTTAGCAAACAAATCAAATAATAAAAAAGCATTAATTCCACTGCATAAACCCATAACAGCTGAAACTATAAAAATAGCCAAAAAATTACCGCTATCTTTATTAGAATCCTTAGCTAATCAATCAGAGGAATGTGCAATTTTCTTAGCAAAATTAGTTGCAAAATCTTTACAACTAGATAGTAATGACAAGCAATTACTTGACTTATTAAACTCTGAGCATTTACGCCGTGCAAAATGGAAATATTCATATGATTATTATAGTGAACAATCAGATGATGTAACATTACTATCATATGCCTTAGAGAATCTCCAAGGAGTGAATATTTGTCCATTAATTGCAAAAAGGGCAAAATTAGCACTACCAGATAATTATTGTGCAATAACAAAATTATCAGAAAGAAAAGATATGAATGATCAAGTTACTACTGCTATTACTGCAAATCTTTTAAATAATAGAATGATTCCCATGCCTACTCCCAACAAACAAAACATTAGGGTACTTCTAGAATGTTTATCACTAATCTCAGCAAAAGATGACCAACTATCATTAATTCAAGATATAATCAATAATGCAGAAAAAATTAAAAAAGATATACTGTATCCACTATTAAATGAATATGCAAAGATTACATTGTCAATTAATAAAGATAAATTGACTGAACAACAAACTGCATATCTGAAAGATATGTGGGGAAAACATAGCATTGTATTTTCTGATATAGATTCATCAAAATATCCTGAATTAATGGTTTGCTTTATCTTGGAAAAACATGAATCATGTAATGTTGAAGATTGTATTTCAACACTACAATACATTCAACATATACAAAATGAACCTGCTGCAGTAAATGTCATTAATAAACTACTAGCAAAATTACAGTCTTCAATAAAATCATCACATGATTATAAAAAAATACCTGAATCAATGGATCAATGTGAAAGTGAAGATAGTAAAGTTAATTTCATGCATCACAATATATCAAGTACATTTGAACACTTAAAAAATAAAGAAAATTTTAAACTAGTATTAGAAAGAAACTCATGTTCTAAATGTTCTGAAATATTAAAAGCACTAAAAAAAGATCAAATTTTACTTTTAGTGGAGATGCATGTTGCTGATGATGCAATGTGTAAACTAATTGCTCAGCATAACTGTCATATGCTTATTGCTTATGCTGAAGAAAAAAATGATACAAGTTGTTTGGAATACATAAAAGAATCATGTGCTTGTGTTAATGATGCTGATATATTAGAGTTTGTACTAACATTTCTGGCAAAAAATAAGCCAGAACTATTGAATAAAATAACTAGTATAAATACAATAGATGCTGAATACATACTAAATATCTTTTCTAACACAGATAGTATAGATATTTTAAACACACTGTATAATTCTTTCTATGATGAATCTACTACAAAAAATAGCACAGATTATGTGCTTAGAATTATCCATGGCACAAGTTGCGAATGTCAAGATATTGACAAAAATATGGCAGAACTTGTTATAAATCAAACTGCTCAAATTCTAAGAAGCCATAATGTATGGTTATCAGAATATGCTGGAAAAACACTAACCACATGCATTACTCATGCAAAAAAAGGCAGCATCACTAAAGATGATTTATATACAATAATCTGTCATATAAATAAAGATAAAGATAGTGTAATAGAAATATTGAAGCTGTCTCACAATGCCACTCTATGGAAATTAGTACTAGAAAAATATCATCAAGATTATGGCGAATATTTATTTCAACAAATTGCAACAGAACTGCCAAAAAATGGTAGTTTACATAAAAAAGTTTACCATCTAATGCAACAAGATATTGCTGATGAAGCTAATAGTGCTGCTGCATTAGAATTGCAAAATGAATTACTTAAAATTGGTCTATGGGATCAGCAGCTTTTTGATACAGAAACATTGCTTGATTACTATAAAAAGTATCATTCTGCTGCAAAATTGTTTAGTACCTTATTACAAAAATTAAATTCCGCTCAGCTTGTTACAATACTAGAATATGAATTAGAAAATAATGGTAACAATATTGCGGAAATAGCAACAAGGCTAGGTGTTGTAGATATGCAATGTTTATGTGATCTTATAAATGGAATTAATTTATCAGATTGCATAAAACATGCCATCATTTCTGAAGAGGCCTCATGTGCACTATGTAAGCGCATATGTACAAAATATACAAACAATCAAGAAGTATTAGTAAATATAGCCAGTATATATAATGCTCTGAAAAACAATGATAAAAAACTTCTACTAGAGGTTTTAATAAAAAATGCATCAAAAGATCTTTGTCAATTTATAAAACAACTAAAACCAGAAGAATGTAATGCTCTAATGAGCATATTAAAAGATAGCACATTTACAGAAAGTTTTGTACAAGAAGTTATTGACCAAAAATTACTTAATAAATTAATAGAATACAAAGTACTCTTTGGCAACAAAAATATTGGAGATTCAAAATTATTAAAATTACTAGAGACAATATTATTAAGTAAAAACGCTACTTATAACGATAAATGTTCTGCACTAAATCTTAGTTTAGATGAACGTCATGAATTATTGTTACGTTTACTGAAAAATCCCAATGTATCTCACTTTGATCAGTATATTAAAGACTTACCAAGCAGCTTACCTAAAATAATAACACCTGATCATATTATAACAGCTTTAGAGCATAATTACCCTGACACAGCTATACGTGAGCTAATAAAACTAATAGATACTAACTGTATGCTCACTGCTAAACAGAGGCAAGAATTACTATCAGCTGTATGTTCACATAATAATCCTTCTTTTATAAAAGATCTGCTTTCTATATACAATCTTTCTTTAAACAAAAGCTATCTTTTACAAATGGTTCAAAATGGAAATGCTCTATACTTAGATGAGCTTACTGAAGCAATAAATGATGCATTACAAGAAGATGATGAGCCATTCCTGCTATTACATAACATTGCTACAGTAAGAACAGATAATGCCCCTAGAAAGCTAGGTTATCTGTCAGAAAGATTTGATATTGACACAAAAAATCGCAATGGAAGAACTGCATTAATGCTTGCTTTAGAGCATGATAATGCTACAGCCTTTACACTCATGCTAAATCTTGGTGCCAAAATAACAGCAAATGTAATGCAACATCTGCATAACTCTAATAATTTAAAATATATAAAACTCATATCTTGCAAAGCATATCAATGCAGAATGCTACTTCATAAAGCAATAGAGCTAAAATGGCATGATGCAATTAATTTAGCATTGAACTACTCTTATGGAATTGACAGATCATTGCTATGGGCAGCAATACAATCAAATGATACAGGAATACTTAATGCAATATTAAATGCAAATGTAACAGTAGATCAAAAAATGCTGAGAAGTATAAGCAGTATATTGGAAGAAAATAGTAACATTAGTGACGATATGCTTAAAGCATTTAATGAATATGCTATTCAAGCATTCACAATAAGTGGTGAATCATCAGAAGAATTAATACAAATACTATTATACAGCTCAGACTCAACAAAGTTAAAAGAATACTTTGAAGCTATAGTTGATAAACAAAGTGAAAATCAAGCTATTGCTTTACTAAAAAATTACTACAAAGTAGATAGGTGGTGTGCACCAGATGCAATTAATGCATTTCCTTTGCATAAGTTACATGATAGAAATTCTTTTGAAGCATTAAAACAAATAATACAAGATGCCATCACAAGCCAGACAGCAGAAGAAAATGTTGCTACATGGCAACAACTTGACAATCTAATTAATGAATGCATTGTAGTAATTGATGATCCAGTAAAATTTGCCTTAAAGCAAATAGAAATGAAACTTGATAGTAAAACACTGGGACTATCAAATATAGAAGCAGCTGATCTTAGATCCAAACTAATGCTATTAGCCAATGAATCTACTTACAATGAGAATGATTTTGAACAATTATTGCAACAAAGGCAATACATGAGTCAAGTGGTGCAATGCATTAAACATGATAAAGGATGTACTTGTATTGCTGAAAATCTTCAGAAAGAAGAGGCATTGGGTCTTGCATTAGAATCTGACAATGTGAATCTTTATATAGCTTTAGAAAAAAGGCATACTGACCTCAATATTAGTGGTGTAATTCCACAAGTCTTTAGTTATAGTGCAGCAAAAATCTTCAATTATTTACTACAAAGTAAAACATATAAACCAGAATTTTTTCTTACAGCTTTAATGGAGCAATTGCAAACAACAAACCGCAAAGATAAAAATAAAGTATCATCTTTTGCAGTTATTGCATTGCCTTTGATTGCTCAATGCATGCATGATAACAACTTTACAAATTGTGAAACAATAAATAAATTTTTAAAAAATAAAAATATTCATATCCATGTCAGAGTAGCATTTGCACATTGTTTAATTGATAAACACCAAGATATCCTCAATGAATGCTGTGAAGCATTGCTGTTGTTAAATGATGAAAGTATTACTAAAAAACTGGCAGGAATTAATGAGCTAAATGCTGAAATAATAGCTGTAATGGAGCATGATTTACTTAAACTAACTACTGATAACTTAAAAAAACTGCATAAATTCAAAAACAAATTGACATTAAAACACGATGCTGTGTGTGAAAAACAATATTTAGCAGAGAGCATTCCTTCTGAAGATGAGAAAAAGTCTGTGCATCTAAAAAAAATGCTTAGTGAGGTAGAAGAAGATGTAGATACATCTCTAGATGCATTCCTAGATGCATGGAATGTACATACAGATGATGAAAAACTTACAAGACAATTAGTATTAACATGTGTTAAGCGCCATAGAATTATGCAAGATGAAGCAGCAATACTTAAAGCTATAGAGCTACTTTATAATAAAAACTTATATGACCAACTAAGTATATTCTTTAGTAAAACTGATCATTGCAGAAAAAATGCAGCAGAATCTCTCCTAGACAACAATAAAGAAAAATTATTGATTGAAATAGCTATGGATATAGAACTACCACCAATGACTCTGGCTAAGATTGCTGAAAGTGTAGAATGCAAAGCATTAGTCAAAATTGCAGTAAATAAGAGTAATTTTATTAAAATATTAAAATGCCTGACAAATCAAAAATCAGAAAAACTTAACAATATTGTTATTGAATTCACTAATAAATATAAAATTGATGCCAGAGAAGATTTCCATGAAGGTATGGTGTACTGCATATTAAATAATGCTGAACTTGTAAGGCATGTTGAAAGCAGTCAAATAACATGCTTAACCTTAACTAAAGTTAACAGCAATGATTTTTATAATGCACTAACAAATCTTACATGTTGTGTCAATACAGATAATGGGTATGAATTCACTAAGAGATTTATTAATGACAACACAGAGCATTTTACTGCTTTAAAGCTGGAAGATAGAATTAAATTATTATCTTTATTGCTCAACAATAAGCATATTCAAGACAGAAATAACCCACAATACACTTCATTAGTAACACTATTGGTTGATCATGGCAAAAATGAGTGTTACACAAAATTTAATGAAATGTGTACAAGAATACATAGTGAGCGAGAAAATATTATTCAAAACTTACAAAGCCTTGATGAACATACTGCATTTAGTAAAGCATTTTTAAAAAGACTTGAGCTAATACAAGCTGTACATAACAAAAATGGAGAAATCCTTAATTGTCAAAATACAATTAGTGAAGAATATAGAAAATATGCACCTGATTTATATGATGAATATCAAGCTGCTAAAAAACAAACATCTGAATCAGAGTCAAATGAGTCATTAGCTACATTAATAAACAAAGAAAAAGAATTGTTTAATGAGTGCTGGAAATGCTGGGATGAAAAAAATAGCTATACTCCATGTGAATTACCAGTAGATAATCATACAATAGTATTATGCAAAGCTATTGAAAATCATGAACCATTAGTAGTTATTGATAATTTATTAAAATTAATACTTCCTGCATCCAATGCAGATACTCATCAACCAATATTATATGCATTGCATGAAGGTAATGCAGATGCTGCTTTGCTCATGATTAGATCATTAAAAGATAGAGAAAAATACAAACCTCCAGCTGTCCTTCTTGATCAAATAATAAGAAATGCTCTAGAAGCAGAAGAAATTACTGATGAAACATTTATGGATATAGCACATAATACTGCTGCTATTTGGGGAAAGGAAAAATTGGCTGTGGTGTATATACAGCCTGCTGATAAAGGCACTGTGCTTACTACAATTATGGAAAAATACAAGGGTTCAGAAAAACTGAGTGATATATTAAGTGCAGCTAATTGTAAAGTTTTAGCTGAGCACATAAGCAAAACTGATAAAGATGGCAACAACACTTTACATACCTTAGCTAAGCAAAACAATTCTCATGCAATGCAAGTATTAGTTGATATTCATGCAGTTAAACCTGATGCTTACCTAGCCTTAGATAAGACTGGCAAAAACCCAGTGATGACTAGTTGCACTAATGATCCAGATATAATTCAACTTTTCATAAATATGGCAGATAAATCACCTGATTTAAGGGATACTTTTGCACAAATGGAATTTAGAGATTACTGCATTGCTGTTGATGATAGTGCTAAATGTAAAACAGAACAATTTAATAATACAACTCAAAAGACATATGCTAATGCAGTATGTAAATGGCCAAAATATTTTACTATAGGTAAATGGACAGAAGGTCAAATTAAGCATCAAATGCTGCAAAACCTAGCTACAAATAAACTGGATAAATCTGTACTGGATGACATCATTAAATCAGAAGCACTTGAAGCAAGAGACTTCTTGAAGAATACTGACATCATTAAAAAAGCAATAGAAAATAAAAATAAACTAGCAGTTGTAGCAATAGAAAAAATCAAATCTTGCACTAGCTGTATTACAAATCATGATAATACATCACTGAAACAAATATTAGATGCAGTTATAACACATGGTGGCATAGACAATATACAAGTATTACTTAACACGGTGTTTATAATTGATGAGCTAGATAACCCTATGCATGAAGATACTGTTAGTACAAAATTTTTTGAAAAAATTATTAAACAATTATTTACAAATAAACACTATGATTTGGCAGTTCCATTAACACTATTAACAACATCTAAAGCAAAAGGAGTGCTATCAGCTTACACAACAATAGAAAGTCTTGCTAAGCAAGATATGCAAGAATCTTTGCTTTATGTAATAAAAACAAATTCTATTAAAAATGAATATATTCAACAAATTATAGATGATTATCCTGATGAAATTAAAAACTGGTCAGATAGTAGTGATGGCAATACATTACTACATGTTGCTGCATTAGCAAACAATACAGAATTGCTAGAAATGTTATGCAAAGCAGAATGTGATCCAAATAAAACAAACAATGATGGTAAAAAACCAGCTGATTTATCTTCAGATAAAAAAGCATTAAAAATCTTAGAAGATAATAAAAAGAAACCTATTGTCAAGAAGCATAAAAGTACAACTAAAACCATATTATATGCTACAGTTGATACCAATGCTAATGACCAGACATTAGAAATGAAAGAAGAATCCAGCAGTATTGATACTATAGCAAAGTTATATGAACCACATAAAACAACACCTCAATCAACAGCCAGCACTAATTTATTAATGCAAAAACTAAGTTGGAAAAATTTAATGCCTGCAATTGATCAAGGCACTGCTAGAAAAATAAGTGTAAATATAGAAAAATTACATGATGAAAAAGAAAAAAAAATGATATGGAATAAAGGCAAAAAATATTTACAATTCATGCTTGAAGAATTACTGACATTACATGATGACAGCAAGCCTACTGTTAGTGCTAATATGAGATACCAAGATCTTGTAAAAAATCAGGTTGAAGAAAACATTGATAATGAATGTGAACAAGGCATCTTCAGAGCTATCTCTTGTGCAACAAGAACACTGCTCTTTACAATCTCAAAAGCCACAAAAGTAATGACTAAAATCAAAACAATTAGCAGATGGGCTTTTGCAATGCTTTGTTCTGTGATTCACATCTTTCCAAGTACAGGCAATAGTGTGGCAAAAAGTATTGCATCAACAACTAAATCAGTACTTAAAGATAATGCAAGCAAAGAAAGCATAGGGCAATATCATAATGAAACATTAGCTAGTGAAACAACAGCAGAAACTATTATTAAAGCATTAAAAGAAAGCTGTGAGAAGCTAGTAAAATGCACGGAAGATAGCATAGTTCACAGCATAGATAAAGAAGATTCTGAATACATGCTGCTGTCAGTTAGAGAAAGTGATAAACAAGATGCATGGGGGATAAAAATTACATTAGCACCAGAATTGTTGCAAGACATGAAAATAGATCAAAATAGGCAGGCAGCTAAAGCACTAAACAAAACACTCAGTAGCGAAGAAATGAAAATGCTGGGGCTAATCAAGCTGCCCACACAAACTCAAACAATAGTTAACAAAGCACAAGCACAACAACTTTATATGCATCATCAACAATTAATACCTGTAGCTACTGGAGCATAACCTGTTGCAAATAGAGTTTTAATAATTCAACACCATCCAATGAGCATCATTTCACTCATTGGATGATTATTCTTAATACATAGCAATCAAAAATTTAACCAATATTCAAAAAGTGATTAATATAAATTTATATTGTTATAAAAATAAAAAGATTAAATCATACAGTCATATGTGTCATATTACACACTATTCAAAACTTAATCTATGTCATCAACTGACTCTGGTTTTGACATTAAAAAAAACATGCTATAAATTCATACATCAAAAAAATAAAATAGTTAAAATTTAAATAATAAAATTATAATTATGGGCATGCAAGATAATGATAGTGACCAACTAAAGAGCAGCACTACAACAAAATCTGTATTTAAAACACAGGATATAACTAAAATAGAAAGTCCTACACAAATACTACAAACAGTATTCTCGGAATCAATTATTCAAGAACTACAAGATAGTCATCCAAAAATTTTTTGTAACAATCAAGCTGATCGAACCCAATTAAAAAAACTTAGCCTATCTTGTGTGTCTTACATAGGTGAATTAATGCATAATATAAGTGATATTGACAAATATAACAGCAACTGCCCTTACTCCATGCATATTATTATGCAAAAAATTAAAGAAGATCCTGTTGATTTTTATGACAAACTATATACTAGGCTATTTGAAATATATGAACAAAATGAAACCAATATGCTATGGCAACTTATACAGGCCATAGTACTATGCATTGACTTCATATTTCTATTTTTTCAAGCTTTATTTAATGCAACTAACATAATAGAAGAAAAAGCAAAAAAAATTGCAGAAAAATTGGAGCAACAAGAATCTTTGGCAATTTGTGAAATACTACAAGAAACAGATTGGCATTTTGCAGTGTTAAATGATTTAGATAGCATAATTGTCAAACTCATAGAAAAAATAAAAAACCAGGAAATAGAAACAGTAGACAGCCAACCAATAAAAAAACAGGTTGTTTATATTGGTGATGGTGATGGTGAAAAATACATTATACTACCACTTGCAATAAGCTCAGAACATGCTAAAAAAATTAGCACAACAGATAGTTGTATCAAAGAATGTTCTGTGCTGCCAATAAATACAAATACACCCAATAATAGCAAATATGTAACAACATAAAGTTATTAAACATAAAATAATTGCAAAAAGATTTACTTTATAAAAATCTATGTTATTATTTAGTAATAATAAATAATATATCAAACATGCATTATGCCTAATCAGCACACACCAAGCACCATGCAAGCTACTTCACACCATGAAACTGTTAAAAAAATTATTACAAAACTTTCAAAAAAGCTTAGCAGCTGTATTCAACCTAAAGAATCTAACCCCTCTGTCTATAACCAAAGATATAAAAATATACATACTATCTATAACAATATAAAAACCATTGCCACATCTATTGATCCCAGGTTTAAAAATAGAACAAAAACAGCTGCCAGTTTATCTGATAATGACAAACAAAGACTAGAAGTACTCTGTGGTAAAATAAGAAATAGCAAAGGTTTAACAACATTAGACTACACTGAGAGCATAGGATTTTTTATTCAAATAATTGCAGAAATAGGATGTCAAGCTAATAAAGAGATATCAGCTCATCTTAAAATGTTTACAGAAGCTGTATTAGAATCATATTTATATGGACTTGATACTACACTACACTCTGATTTTCTAAATCTAATAACAAAGGTGGCAGAATCATATAATAATGGTTGTATAAATAAAGAATCAAAAAACTCAATCATTGCAATAGCTTTAGCATTAATTATAACACCACTGAAAAATTTAAAAAGAATAATAGAAAAACCATGTGGTAGAACAGCTGCAGATCTTTTGCACTGCAGCCATGCAGATGCAATTAATGATGCTATTTATTCCCTTAAAAAAAGATTGGTAAATATTGCTGACATATCCATTGGTGCATATCCATTAGTACCATGTTTTAGCATAGATGTATTGGTAGAAATGAGTAAGTCCTTGGAGCAAGAACCATCATATTCAACCACAAAGCCTTGGGAAGATTGTGAAGAAGCAACATCTAGTGCTACATTGGTTGGTCAACCTACATCCAGTACATATGATCCATTAAAAAAACTACTACAACTTATAAGATCAGATGAAGCTGCAAGTCCAAAAGATCAGGAATGGCTTAAATGCATTGTATTAACTGCATCTTCTGCTAGCGTATATCTAAAATTTGAACATAGCCTATCTGCAGAAAGTTTATGGAGTGCACTCAATCCAAACAAAATTGATAGACTTAATGAAGCATCTGCTGAAACACAAAGACTGTATTATGATGCAGCTCAAGAAGTTCAAAAAAGTAAGTTCTGGCAAAAACTAGACTTCTCCAATGCTGACTTATCAATTGAAAAATTAACTAAACACCTTCCTCTAAAAAAAGAGAAGAAATGTGCAGAAAATATTGATATTGGACATTATAGTGTGCAACACCAACCACTCATACCTAGTCAAGCAGATTCATTATCTATATATTATGGATTTGCAGTTGATTGCATCACACTTCATGATATAGAAACAACAGATCTCAAAGAATCAAAAACAAGAGTTATTGCTGAATTCTTACAAAAAATTGGATGTATTCCATTAGAAACAGCAGATAAAAAAACATACTCTTTTATTTTTACACTTGGAAATAGATTCAATATCCCTAGAGTAATGTCTAGTTTAGTTAAAAAAGCAATGATTATGGCTATTTTAGACAATCTAGAATATGTCAATGAAATAAGAGGAGAAAAATGTGAGTGGTCTGAGGAACAAATCAGATCTGCAAAAGTATTTGTAAAAGCAAACACAAGCAAAACATCAGAAAAAGATAGCTTATCAGAATTCTCATGTCTAGAGGAATATTGCACAACAAAGCAAACACTCCCTGTGATCAAAGATTTATGTAGGAAGCTTGACCTATTTATGTATAAAGCTATTTACCCTGGTAACCCAAGTTTTGCATACACTATAGGTAATTTCTTTGCTAAAACATCCTTAGATACTATATTTGCAGATATGGTTAACAATAAGAATCATGGCCATACATCAATTGCACCAGAAAAACTATCTACCATGCTAAGTGAAGTAGATACAAAAGATGATACAGTAGATAAATGGGAAAATTTAGCAAAACCAAGTCAACAAACAATAGGAGATAGTAGTGATAAACATAGCTCATATTCTATGACTGATTGGCATGATTATATGCTTATTTCACCAGAATCTACTGATGCATTAGAAAATATTATGCTCTATCTCTCACCATGTTTTTTGGCAAAAATAGGCATTGTACCGGACAATTTATCTAAAACAGAATTATGTGTGCTAATAGATTTGATTAATACTATAAACTACTATGCAAGAAAATCTAGAGACAATAATGTGACAATAAATTTAACAGACATTGAGTCTATGATGGTTGCATTAAGTGTTACAAATCATAGTAGTTCACATAATAAAACAATATTAAAATTATTTAAAAAATTACTAAGTGTTAGTAACAAAAAATTTTCTGATTTCTTTAGTGCAATACTTTTTGCTATAGTTTGCTGTTTTAATAGTGATGGTAAATTAACGTTTACAGATTATCTTATATCAAACATCTTAGAAAACTTTAGATCTGCTGAAAAAGGACGTGATTGTTTATATGAGACAATATCCACAGACAGAACAATTCCTGCCAGCATGCTAACTACAGTTAGTGCTGAACTTGGCCAGCTTACTGATGCCCCAGTTGATTTATGCATTATCATTGAAGATGGCAAGAAAAATATTTTTGATAAATATAACCTTGGGTGTTTTTCATTTAGCATTCCAAGAAGTGAGTCATCATTAACAAAACAAGAAAAAAATAATGCTACAAATATTAAAGTAGGAACTGGATTTCATAAAAAATATCAAGAATTGGCAGTTGCAGCTTTAAATAAAACAGCCGGTATTGCTAATATGTCAAGAAGAATGGCAATGGTAAGTGATAGTGAAATTTTTCGTGAAGCATGTAATGCAGTCACAAGTCCAGAAGAAGAGCCAGATACTAATATAGTACAATCTCATACAACTCCATTACATGAACCTGAATCACCTGGAATTGCTGTTTATGCATAGCATAATCTAGAAGATTTTATAATTGTGTAATGTTTTTAATATGATGAAAATGCCAGAATCCATTAACATAGAATATATCAAACCTTATATTTTTAACATAGCTTTTATATCTATTCTCATAAAGAAAAAACATTGCACTATGCTTTATTCTATTAAACTGCTTCTTGCTTAATAGTTCAAAACTATCAAGCTTCTTTCTAGCTTTTACTTCTACAAAAACTAATTCCATGCCCTTAGTTGCCACAATATCTATTTCACCATATGAGCTACGATATCTTCTAGCAACTATTCTATAAAAGGAAAGCCAAAGTATTGCTATAACAAATAATTCAGCATATATACCATACAGATAGCTCAACTGTTTTTTTGTCTTCATAAAAAATCTTTTTTTAACGTGTAAGATGTCAGTAAATACTTTATAATACAAGAAAATTTATGCTGCAATGTTACATTTTTTATCTATAAAAGACTTAAGCAAAAAAGATATAAACAATCTAGTTGTCAAAGCTATACAATACTATCATGATAATCAATTTGAGCCAATATTAACTGATAAAATAATTATCAATCTTTTTCTTGAGCCATCAACCAGAACACTCACATCTTTTTCAATAGCTGCATATAAATTAGGTGCAAATGTGATAAATTTCAATCCAAGCACAAGCTCTTTACAAAAAGATGAAAGCATTGTAGACACAATTCAATCAATAGCTGCCATGGATCCTGATATGCTAATCATCAGAAGCAGTGAGAATGATCTATCTAAAATAACAAGCAAGTACTGCCATAATTTCTCAGTGATAAATGCAGGCAGTGGAACAACTAATCACCCCACTCAAGCATTATTAGACTTAGCAACCATCATGCTGTATAAAAAAAATATTAAGAATCTAAATGTTGCAATATGTGGCAATACACTGTTAAGCAGAGTTGCAAACTCCAATATAAATCTACTGTCCATGTTTGGCGCCAATATAACCATAATTTCACCACCTGCATTAACAACAAAAAATATAACAGAAAATATAACTGTAGCCCATCACCTGAATCCCAATCTAATAGCTGAGCAAGATGTATTGATGATCTTGCGACCTCAAGAGGAAAGAATGATGATCTTAGAACCTCAATATAATAAGGAAAGAATTAAAGCTCACATCTATAGTAGCAAAAAAGATTTATATAAAAAATTAAAAATAAATCAAATAACACCTACAACTCTGCTAAACTTAAAAAAAGATGCCATAATAATGCACCCAGGGCCAGTTAACAAAAATGTTGAAGTAATGGAAAGTGTTTTATCTGATGATCGTGTAGTTATCAACAATCAGGTAAAAATGGGAGTGTGCATGCGTAAAGCCATACTAAAACACATATTAGTGTAAAACTATACATTATTAAAAACAGTATGCAAAATAAACAAAAATTAATCTTTTATGTTTAAAATATTTATACATAATATATAAATATCAAACAATGGCTGGTAGACACGATAGTGTAAATGTAGTTACAGACAAAATGACCACAGAAAAAATGGTGCAGGCTTATGCACCTATTGATTCTGCCAATGCAGCAAATTTATTTGGCAAGGCAGAAGCTGGTAATCAAGCAGCAAAACAACACTTAGTAAATCAGTATGTAGAAAAAGGAGCAACACCTGAACAACAAGAAAAAGCTTTACAAGCTTTATACAAAACAACAATAGAGCCAGATAAAGCATTAAAAGAAGAATTTGATCGTGGATATAAACAGCAACAAAACAAATCAGAGCAACTGACTCAAATGGCCAATCGTGAACGTGCTGCTGCTCAAAAACAACAAGCCTACCGCAGCAAAGAAGATAAAATGGCAAGCAAACAAACTGTTGAGGAAGTAGTAAAAACCGAAAAAAAGGATATAGAAGCCCGAAAAAGCAATATACAAACAGAAGCAAAAGCAGCCAAGTTAGCTGCAAAACAGGCAATAAAAGAAAGCAAAAGAGACTACAATCTTGCAAAAAAACAGGCAAGTGAAGAAAAAAAACAAATTAAAAAAATACCTAAAAAAATAAACAAAATTGATAAACGTACTGAAAAGAGTGCAGAAAAAATTGTCAAAGAATCTGAGAAAAAAAAGAAAAATATAGCTAAAAATGTATCAAAATCTATAAAGCAAGATACAAAAGCAGCTGTTGCTAATGCAAAAAAAGAGAAAGCTAGATTAAAGGCAAAAGCTGCACTTACCCAAAAAGAGCTAGAAAAAACTAATAAAAAACTGGAGAAAACAAACAAAGCAATATCCAAAGCGGCAAACAAGGAATTAGATAGTGAAAAACTTACAAAATTAAGAAATGATCAAGCAGAATTGCAAAAAAAACAAGAACATCTTAGTGATAGTCTTGTAGACTCACGTAAAGAATTAAAGGACATTAGTATAAAACAAACAAAACAAGATATACAAAACAGCAAACAAGCACGTATCAACAATGCTGAAGAAAAAATAAATAAAGAAAAAGTAGCAAGTATTGAAAAATTACACAATGATGCTATAAATGAAAAAAATAATATACTGAATAAAAAAACACAACAAAATAAAACTCAAACTACTGAGGCAAGTCAAGAAAAACCTCAGCAAACACAACCAGAATTAGCAACAAAATCTGAACCAAGAAGACCACTTCCTCCAGTACCACAACAGCAAGTAGACAATGAGCAAAGCAAAACCACCACTCAACAGACACAACAAGCAGCAAAAAATGAAAAATCAGCAGACACAAAAAGTGTTGCCGATACTCCACCTCCTATTCCACCAAGAAATCCAAGCTATAAGGAAAATGTGCATCAAGATACAAATAAAGTCAATGCACAGGATATTCAAGAAAAATCAGCAGACAAAAAGAGTGTTGCCGATACTCCACCTCCTATTCCACCAAGAAATCCAAGCTATAAGGAAAATGTGCATCAAGATAGCAAGCAATCAACAGCATCATTAGCAGAACCAAAACCAGACCATCCTTTAAGAGAGGGTAATAAAATTACAGATGCTAACAAAGCACAATCATCATCAAGCTTAAATACAGATGCTGTTAGCAGAGTGCAAGAAGTAGCAAAGTCTCAATCATCAGCATTACCAGAACCAAAACCAGACTATCCTTTAAGAGAAGGTAATAAAATTACAGATGATAGCAAAGCACAAACAACAACCATAGAGCATGATAAATCAACAAAACAAGTTAATGAACAAAAAAATGAAACAATAAAACACACCTCACAAAAAGAAACCACTACAGAAGAATTAAAAAATTTAAGAAATAGTGGTATAGTAAAAGCCATGAGTACTGCATCAACAAAAGATATGGGAAATATCATATCTGGTATGGGCAAGATGTCATTACAAGCAGACGTGAAAGACAGTGCAAATGTCTCCCCATCTTCAACTGGACAATCCAAAGATGCTAATAAAAAAATGGAGAGATAACAGTAAGAAAAAATAACTTATCAACCATAAAAATAAATAACTAGTTAGTTAGTAAACTAAATTTGTAGTCACCAACCACATCATAATTATCATTAGGCATTTCCCCCCAACTGATAGAATCAGCATTAATAGCATTTCTTAAATCGGCAATATTGCTAATGTCATCTACAAAATCACTATTATTATTTATAGCCAAAAACAATTTACATGATTTCTTAATAGAAATATTTCTCTCTGACTTAATTCTACGCACTCCAGACAAAACAGAAACACATCCCTCTCCTATTCTAATAGCATCAGAAGGAATATTCAGGCTATCATTATGGAATATCTTATTATTTGTGATATGTATAGAACCAGTGGCAATAAAAAGTGAACGGTATATTGCTTCTGTAATATATGGTAAGAAAGGTGCAAAAAAGATTAATATAGCCCTAAAACAGTGGCACACTGTATTTACTGCACTATATCTCTCTTCCATGGGAGTGCTCTGCTGATCAGCATATATGCGCACTTTGATAAATTCAAGATAATTATTACAGAACTCACTCCAGAAAAAATCCTCAACAGCTTGTCTTGCAGTACAATAATCTAAATCATTAAAGCACTTTTTATACTTATTGTTCAATAAAGACAGCTTATGCAGAACCCATAAATCTATTACACTATTTATAGCCTTAGATTCAATATCTTCATCAATTGATTTAGCAGAAAATGCATCAACATGTAAACTAACAAACCTTGCTGCATTCCAAAGTTTATTAACAAGACGATGTCCACTGTACATTGTATCATCAGAGATAGATGTATCAGCACCAAGCTTAGTTGTAGATGCCCAATATCTAATTACATCAGCGCTATTATTCATCAAAAGAACATTAGGATCAATGGTATTACCTTTAGATTTACTCATCTTGCTCCTATCATCGGCTAAACACCATCCACTTATCATAATCTTGTTCCATGGTGCTATATTGTTATGGAAAAAAGATTTAGCAATAGTATAAAAAGCCCAAGTTCTAATAATCTCATGTGCCTGTGACCTTAAATTAGCTGGAAAAACATTATTAAAAAATTTTCCATCTTGAGCATCAATGGCATTTAACCCACCAGCATTAATCTGAGGTGTTAAAGCACTAGTTGCCCAAGTGTCCATTACCATAGTTTCAGGATATATATTAAAAATATCACCATTTTTAAACAAAGTCTCACCATTTTTTACAACAATATCACCAACAAGATTAAACATATTGCATGGTGCAATATAATCATTAATACATTTTACTAAAAAACCATTAGAATCATCATCTAATTTATGAAGTAGCTGCATTTCCTTTGGTGGTCTTTCCATAGGATTTATGGGTAATTCAACCACTGATGCAATAAAAATTACACAATTATCATTAAATTTACCATGTGCAGCTAAATCAATATACCATACAGGAAATGGTATACCATTATATCTCTGTCTAGAAATACACCAATTAGCCTTAAGACCACTAATCCATTGTTCTATTCTGCTATACATGGTAACAGGATGCCACTCACACTTCTTGGCCATACTTAAAAGCTTATCTGAGTTTGATAAAATATCAATATACCATTGCCTTGATGAGACAAATTCTAGCAAAGCACCAGAACGCTCTGAGCACCTAACAGTATGAGTTATTTGCTCAGTTTTTGATAAAAATCTATTGTCTTGCAAAAAACCCACTATATTGTCTCTAGCTTTTTTAACATAAAAATCTTTTGATGCTTTTGTGTATTTAAAAAATAATTCTTTATCAACTACTTTCCAAAAATTAGAAAGATCAATTGATGAACTATCTACATCAAATGCAAAATCTGCCAAATAATCGTTATCATCAAGCTTAACTTGTAAAATATGACCATGTTTATCCAAAGCATTAGGGTGCAACTTAAATATCAGATTTGCATTAGCTATTTTATGTGGTGAATTGTACCAATTTAAATCTAAATCATCACCAAAAGTACAAAACATTACAAGACCAGTACCTTTGTCAATATTAACTTCATCATTAGCTATTAATGGCACACATATACCACAAGGGGTTACCACAGAAAAACAATTTTTGGCATTATTGAACCTACTATAACGCTTATCATCTGGATGAAAAAAAACTGCCAAACATGCATGTATAAGCTCTGGCCTAGTAGTTGCAATAACAACATGACCCAAATTCTTACCTTCTGGACTTAATAAGGTAAAAAATATTTCATGCATAAAACTATCTGTCTGGGTCTCCACAATCTCTGCCTGTGCAACAGCTGTTCTATCTAAACAATCCCAAGCACAAGGTGAATATTTCAAATATGCTATATTTTTATTATAAAGCTCAATAAATGATGCTTGAGATATATGCATGCAATGCTTGTTTGCAGTATTATATGACAAAGACCAATCAAAACTAAACCCTAGTCTGGTAAATAAATTATAAAAATCTTCTCTAAATTTTTCACTAATTTCAGCACACATGTTAGAAAATTTAGAACGAGTAACGTCAAAAGTACGTATTTTATTCTCCTTTTCAACCAGTTTCTCTGTAGGCAAGCCATTGTCATCAAAACCTATGGGGTAGAACACATTTTTACCAGACATTCTCTGAAAACGAGCAATAAAATCAGCATGACAATAGCTAAACACATGACCCATATGTAAAGAGCCTGATATAGTTGGAGGTGGCGTGTCAATCACAAATCTTTCTGCAGATGAATTGTGATCATAAGCATAAACACACTCATCTTGCCAAGTTATATTCCACATCTTTTCATTTTCAATAAAGTTATACTTTTTGCCTAATGGCATAACGCACCTAAAATAACATGTGGTTAAATTAATTTTTAATTATAAACAATAATAAATACATATGCAATACTGCCCAGACAGGCACATAGCAAATGGTTAAATATCTATATGCTAAGGCCAAAATACATTTTATATATAAATGTATGCAATTTACTTGCAGTAAAAAACAATACTACAATCTATGATTAAAAATATTGCTAAATAGCTTGTAGTGCAAAAATCATCATATCTATAAACTCACAGCACATATGATTGCTATAACAATCTACAAATCACACTATAGTAAAAAAATATTATAACAAACATTTACTCAGAAGCACCAAATATTAAATTTAGCAAATAGAAAATTATAGTAAAAGAACCTTAGATTTAGATATATACTAAATACAATTCTATATTGATCTACATTAACTAACACACAGTTGCCTACAACATAAGTAATTTATTGTTAGCACTAAATACTAAAAAACACTGTGTAATAATTTAATTTATATAAATTTAGCAATCAATTCTGGATTAACATACATAGCAATATCTAAAGAGCTGAAAGAGCTAACCATAAATGGTGCTGTTTGCACAGATTTAATATAAGCATTCTTTGAGATAAATAAATCTCTATAATTATAATTCAATCCAATATCTCTATAAAGCTTAGCAATATCTGGCATAGTGGCTAATCTATTTTTTATCATCTCCCAAGATACTGCAATTTTATAATTTAACTCTCTAAAATCTACTGCATTTTTTCTTTCCAGCTGCTCTATAACAATGCCTAACTTGGTATCCAATGCAACAGGATTATTATACATAACAGGTATCTGCTCATTCAGTAAATATTTTTGCAGTCTGTATATAAGAGAAGTGTTAACAATTAAATGCTTGTTATTATTTATACCTGAAAAACATCCATATAAACTCTTTAAAACATTTGATATATTATAAACACTCTGAAATAAATAACTAAAATCAGACAAACCTATCACTAGGCCAGCAGCTAGTAAACAATTCATTAACACTACTAATGCACTTTTATTGTGCAATACAATCTGTTGTGATGCAGCAAATACTTTATCAAGATATTGTAATAAAAAATTATATACCTCAGCATTGTATTTTTCTCCAAATGTCAAATGTGAAATCAGCCAATCTATCTCCAAAGTATAGAATGCTAAACACTCACTTAAACCACTAATAATGAGCTCAACTGGTGCTTCTGCAATTAAATTAATATCCACATATATAGCACTTGGTGCACTAGTATGCAAAAATTCAACTACACCATTATTATACAAAACTGCAAATGTTGAAGAATATGAAGTAGAGGAAGGTGCAGTAGGCAAAACAAAAAATGGTTTGCCAGCTAGAGTTGCAGCATACTTACCAAGATCAACTACCGTACCACTGCCTAAAATAAGAGCATAGCTATATTGTGCAAACTTAAGACTAATTTCTTGTGCTAACTGCACAGTCCTTTTTGGCCTCTCTCCAAGCACAAGAACTTCACAATTTATAGTCTTTCTCAAGTCCATTCCAATAATATCATAAAGTGCACTATCACATATAAGAATATATGTATCATCATTTTTACTTTGTGATGAAATAAAACTCTTAAGATTAGAGATCAGGCTTCCACACATCACTATTGGGATATCTGGAAGTTTAACTCCATTAGACTTAAAAACTAATTGTTCAGAAATTGTATAAAAACAAGTGGATGGCATAAACTTACCTTATAATTAATAAATTATTATTAAATAATTATGATAAATATTAACATTTTAATATAAAATTTAATAGTCTATTTAATATAAAAAATTAAGAAATAAATGTTGACATTTAAAATAAAATTAACTAAATAAAAAAACTTCCATTTAAATAAAATTTTCTCTATAACAAAAAAAAATGCTTAGATGTAAAAAATGTTAAATCAAATAGTAATATTTTTTTTAATTTGCACTGTTTATGTAATCCCATTTGCAGTATATGCTAATGAAAATAAACATGCTACACTTCTAATAAGAGTAAATGATAATACTATTCTTTATCAGAAGAATGCCAACTTACCACGTCACCCAGCTTCTCTAACAAAACTAATGACAGCTTATATAATATTTGATCAACTAAAACATAACAAAATTACCATGAATCAACAGGCTGTGGTGTCTAAATATGCATCATCAATGATACCAAGCAAAATTAAACTGCAACCTGGCGAAAAAGTTAAAATCAAAGACTTAATAAGAGCAATAATAATTGCATCAGCCAATGATGCAGCTGTAGCAGCTGCTGAAATGATATCTGGCACTGAAGCAAAATTTGCAGTGCTAATGAATCAAAAAGCAAAAAACCTTGGAATGCATGACACAAAATTCAAAAATGCCTCAGGACTGCACAACCAAGAACAGATAAGCACAGCAAATGACATGGCAAAGCTAGCTATTTCATTACACAATGATTTTCCACAACATTACCATTTTTTCTCAGAAACACATTTTGTATTAAAAGGTTTAAAATACCTAGGACATAATATTATAACAGAAATATATGAAGATGTTGATGGTCTAAAGACTGGTTTTACAAATGCTTCTGGACATAACCTTATAACATCTATACAGAAAGATGGACAAAGACTTTTGGGCATAATAATGGGCCGCCAATCTTTAGTAGAAAGAGATCTAGACATGATAGTGCTCCTACGACAAGGATTTGGAAAACCATCTATCACAGGATCAACTATACCAAAAATAAAGCACAAACCACAATAGTCTAGTAATTATGCTCTATAGCATACTGCAATTCATGTTTCCTTGATTAGTAATAGCAATGCAAGATATAATAAGCAATTGTAAATGCCTGCACTACAACACTATAGCTACTAATATAGTGCTTAACAAATAGCATACCTCATAAACATTGAACATTATCAAAAAAAATAATAGTCTGTTATTAATAATCTGTTTTATTCAGTCAGCTATGCACAGTGAAGTTATTGATTGTATGATGAAATCCATATGCCAATTACCTGGCATAGGTCCAAAATCAGCACGTAGATTAACATTACACATATTAAAATATAAAGAAACAGTAATGACATCATTATTACACAGCCTTTCTTTAGCAAATGACAAAATAAAAAGCTGTAGCATATGTTACAATATCTCAGAAGCTGACCCATGCCATATATGCTCTAATCCAAAACGAGAAAAAAATAAAATATGCATTGTAAAAGATGTGGCAGATCTTTGGATTCTAGAAGACAGTAAAATATATAATGGATTATATCACGTTCTTGGTGGCAATCTGTCCGCAGTTGAAAATATTGGACCAAATGATATAAACTTACAATCTCTAATACAACGTACAACAAGTGGCATAGAAGAAGTTATTATTGCTACAGATGCTACTCTATCAGGACAAACAACTGCACACTATATTGCCAATGCTTTAAAATTGAAAAACATTATCACATCAAGACTGGCATTTGGCATACCAATTGGTGGTGAGCTTGACTACTTAGATAATGGCACATTAGAAGTTGCTCTGCGTAACAGAAGTAAGCTAATCACATAGCAGTCAAATATTATGCAGAAGAATTTCTATTTCATTAATTCTAACATCATAATCATTGCTACCATTATTATGCTTCTTTGCTAAATTAATATAATGCTTTACCATTTCACGCTTATTAAGCAATAAGCTGTACTCTGCCAATGCTATATAAGAATCAATTTTATCACCCTTATTATAGTAAACCTCACCTAATAAATACCATGCATTTGCATTATCAGCATCAATGGCAATAACCCCAAGTAATTTTTCAATAGCCAAATCTAAATTGTCTAAATTGGAAGAACTCTTTAAAGCTTCTGCCAATTCCATTTTAATCAAAAATGCATCACTATTAAGCACTTGCAAAGCAGTTAAATAATTCTCTTTACTTTTATTTACATTACCAATGCTATAAAACAAATTACCTTTTAGCTCATATATATATGGATCATTTTTGTAACAAGAATTAAGCAATAAATCCAAATAGTCTAATGCTTCTTTTACACTACCTTCTCTGTAGTTAACTATAGACATAGCATATTTAGATATACATGTATCATTGCTGTATTTCCTTTTTACTATATCAATATTCCCCGTGAATGCTTCTATCTTAGCTTTAATCTTATGGAAAACATGTTCTTTTTCTTTATTATTAAATTGTTTATTAAAATGCCGATCTGGTAAATCTCTGCTATCAAAATAGCTTTTTATATATTCCAGACGCTCTCTATTCATTGGATGTGTAGATAAATAAGAATTCATTGTAGATGATAAACTATCATTCTTAGTCATTACTTGCAATAAATTAATAAATTCACCTGGATTGTAACCAGTACTTAACATGTAATCCACTGCGTTCATATCAGCTGCAGCTTCATTTGTACGAGAATGATGTAAGATATTAGCCTGCACCATATGCCCGCCACCATACCAAAGTGCAGCAGCAGAATCCATAGAATTACCTTTATTTGCTACAGCTAACAATGTAGTTCCTGCATAAACTAACATTAGCAATTTTTTTGCATCTCTTATTTGCTCACTCATTCGTGCAACATGTCCCAATTTTATATGTGCTAACTCATGTGCTAAAATAGCTGCAAGCTGATCGCAATTCATAACTTTTGCAAATACACCTGAATTAATATAAATAGTATTGCCACCTAAAACAAATGCATTAAAAGATGGGTCATTAACCATCAAAACATCAATCTTCATATCATCTGGCAATGCAACAGCAGATAATGAGTCAACAATACTATGTAAAAATGATTCTATTTCCTCATCTCTAATAAAATTAGCATGTATATTATGGGAAAATATAATGAAAAGAATATGTATAAAAAATAATATTTTTCTACCCACTGCTAAATCCATGTTAATATCTGTAAATATAAGATTAGTATACATATATAATATGCAAAAATTATTTAAATGCTTTTATAAATCAGCACATGATCTTATTCAGCATGATGGGGTAGAATATGCAGGTTATTTATCATTTTTGATCATACTGTCAATTTTTCCAGCTTTAATATTAATAGTCAGCCTAATTGGCTTGATTGTGCGAATAACCAATGTAGGAAATGATATTCAAAGTTTAATGTCAGCATTATTTATTGACAATGAGTTAGGAGACCTACTTGCAATATTAAAACCACAACTGTTAACAATAATTTCCACTCCACCGCAAAGCATATTAGGTATTGCAATAGTTGGCATGATATGGACATCATCATCAACTATAGAAACATTTCGTGTAATACTTAACAGAGCTTATAGAGTTAAAAGTCCACCACACTATCTAATAAGAAGGCTAACAAGCATACTGCAATTCCTATTCATAGTAACTGCAATTGCTCTTGCTATAATTGTTGGCTCATTGCTTGGTATAACAGTTAAAAGAATTGATGCAGGCATAGTAAAACATGTGATTAAAAACAACCTAACAGCTCAATATTTTATCACCATTATTATTACCATGTTAGGCATTCTTTGGCTATACACAATTGTACCAAACAAAAAACAAAAGATTGTTAATGTATTACCTGGAACACTATTGGTAACTTGTCTGCTTACAGTAACTGCCAAAATTCTTACATTTTATATAAAAAAATTTTCACAAATAGGATCTATATATGGCAGTTTAGAAGGAGTAATTATAGCATTAATATTTTTCTATGCTATTAATCTATGTATAATCTATGGTGCTGAGTTTAACTACAACATACAACAAGCATAGTGCTAATCTAAAATACATTGCCCAACTTTTCCACTATAATTTCTCATATAATAACAATACCATTCAAGTGCAGATTTTGAAAAATAATGCATTCCACTACACTCAACACTAGTAGTATTATAAGAATCTAGTAAACTCATGTTCATATTATTCATGCGATAAGCTCCAACAATCTCACTTACTCTATCACAACCAACATCACAGTGAATATAGAATACCCTAGGACTCTTATATACTCTATTCATCAAATTAATCAACAATGAAACATGCTGAGGATAATAATTTTCATAGTCATAAAGCAGTCCAAACAATCTTCCATTATTTGGCACAACATTATCCACTATTTTGCCAAATACTTTAACTTTTTTTACACTTGGTGTGCCAAATATTGGCCAATTAAATATTTCACCTATAGCTGGATATTTCTTAAAAAATGCAAACTCAGTCTTTATGTTGTCACTATCACTAAGCAATAAATTTATATCAACAATAAATAAGTTGTTTGGCATATCTATATTTTTAACTCTCATAGCTTCATTATGCATTACCATATACAAATCACTATACTTAAATTCATTGTTATATACTGGCAGATCACCACGAAACAACCAATTGTCTCCAATTTTATCTACAAAATATACACTATCCTTACTAAATGCATTGGCATTATACACAATAAAAAAACAGAGCATGTAAAATACAAATAATTTCATACATAGCCCTTACAAAAAGTATTATTAGCCATATTGTAAATCAATAAAATTAAATATAACAACAATTAAATATCTATAACCTCAACAACCAAATTGTGATTAGTATAAACACACATATCAGCTGCTATATTCATAGCTTTACGTGCAACATGCTCTGGATCCATATCATCTGCATACATAGCTCTAGCGGCTGCAAGTGCATAATTGCCACCAGAGCCAATAGCAGCTAAACCACTTCCTGGAGATATAACATCACCAACACCAGTTATAACTAAAGTATCAGTCTTGCTTGCAACAATCATCATAGCCTCTAGCTTCCTAAGATAACGATCCATTCGCCAATCTTTTGCTAATTCAACACAAGCTCTTTTCAGCTGACCTGGATGTTTATCAAGCTTTGCTTCTAGTCGCTCCAATAAAGTAAATGCATCAGCAGTAGAGCCTGCAAATCCAGCAACAATAACATCATTACCTTTGCTGGAAATTTTTCTAATTTTATGTGCAGTAGATTTCATTACTGTATCACCTAAGGAAACCTGACCATCTCCAGCTATAACAACCTTATTTTTACTACGAATGCTTAAAATAGTTGTCATTAACAGCACCTATGTTGCTTATATCATAAATAGATCATAAAATAATAACATGTTCCTTGGCAATAAAATTCAGCATGAATGAAGAGAAAATAAACAAATTATTACAAATAATTGCATGTCCTCAAACTGGGCAAAATCTATACTATGATCAAAAATCTAATCAACTGGTTACAGAAGATGGCAAAATAAACTATGCAATCAAAGACAATATACCAATACTACTAGTAGACAATGAAGAAGAAACCGATGAATATACTGACAAATCAGTCAAAAATGTGGAAAAAAAATATAATAATCTATCTTAACACTAACATAGCACTAACTATTTCTTTAAAGTCAGTATATTAGTAAAAACAAAATTTTCTTATCAGAGCCAACACAGACCATTGTAACATAAATAGCAAAACTCTATAAAGCTCAACATAGAAACTACAAAACACTACTACTCTTACTACTAACTGTATGCTTAAGATCTGTGCTAACTGTTGCTGTTGCTGGTATTTTAATACTAACCATTGTTCCTTCATTGGGTTTACTTATAATATCCAATGATCCATTCTGTAAGTTTAATATTTTTTTTGCCAAAGATAGCCCAAGACCTATACCTTCAAATCTTCGTTTTAAACCACCATCCAACTGATCAAATGCAGAATAAGCTATATTTAATTTATCATTTGCTATACCAATACCCTCATCTTTAATAATTATTATCAAACGCTCCCGAGAAACACCAGTAAGAATAGTGATATCTATACACCCATTATTATGGCTAAACTTAATAGAATTAGAAATAATATGCCATATTACCCGCTCTGTAAGCATTGAATTAACATAACTTTCAGCAACTTTAGCATCTTGAGCAATACTAATTTGCAAACTTTTTCTTTTAATGTCTTTGCGAAAATCATTAATAACTTTTTGTATAATATCTACAACATTAACCAACTCACCTTTGTTATGCATCACACCAACTTCAGTAGTTGATATGTGTAGAATATCATCTATTGTAGACAACAATTTCCTTCCAGACTCATATATATCGTTACTATATTCAGTATACTTATCATTCAATTGACCCATAAGCTGATTCTTCATAATCTCAGAAAATGCAATAATCACATTTAATGGTGTTTTTAACTCATGGCTTATTCTAGCCATAAACTCAGATTTAGCCTTATTAGCAATTTCAGCCTCAATCTTCTTACGACTAAGTTCATTTCTAACTAACTCAAGTTCACTAATATAACAATTTATAGATCTTAACTGTTGTGCAAGAATGCTAATCTCAGCTACCTTGTAATTAGGAATGTTTATATCATGCTTACCCATAGAAATTAAATCAACAACCCGTGCCAATGTTACTATAGGTTTAATATTTCTAATATGAATAATATATAAAAAAATGACCATTGTTGAGCATACTGCAGTAAAAATAAATATTGTTTGAAACAAATGCCTGTATAACTCTCTTTTCCTAATAAATGGATCATACACAGCCAAAATCTTCAATGGATAATTTACCACATTCTGTACAACAAAATCCTCTGGCTTAAGTTTGCTTAAAAAAATATGCTGACTAATTGGCAAATAGTCCAATGCATTATTATTATGTCCACTGTCTACAGCAAAATGCACCTTACTTAACTTAGCAACACTTTTAATAAATAGCAGCATATCATCAATCTTAATATCAACTGCTAAAGTTCCCAAATAATCCCCATTATCATTATGTGCAAATACCAACAAACTACATATGTTTTGCTCAAGTGATAGACCTGTCTCACTATGATATGCCATAACCACCATGTTAGATTTAATGTTTAAATTATCAGCATTTAAACCACTAATAGTTGGGTGAATAGTGCCTATCTTACCTACAACATCACCAGCCTTAACAACACCATTGTTATCAAGCCAATTTATAGAATCCCATACCACCAATGAATCATATTTATGAAAACTGTTAATTAGATTATCAACATATTCTATATTGCCATTATTATCTTGTATTCTATTGACTATATATGACATTATATATTCTATATGAGAAATAGATTGCCTGATAGTGCCAACCATTTTTATAGACTCCTTGTGTAAATATCTCTGCACTCGTTGATTAAAAAGCCTATGTTTTTGTATAACAGCAATCACAAGACCCGCTATTGTCAACAGCACTACAAGAAAGCTCATCTTAATAAAATCATTTAATACTGAATATTGCCTTACATGCTCTTTATTCTTCATATATAAATAGAGTTACTGTATATTTACAATGTACACTCAATAACCAATGATGTTAATAGTAGATATGATTATCAAGGAAATGCTTAACCGTTTTAGGAAAGAAAATCCAAATCCTACAACAGAGTTAGACTATATCAATAATTACACATTGCTTGTAGCAATAATGCTTTCAGCACAAACAACAGATAAACAAGTAAATAAAGTAACTAGCAAACTATTCAAAATTTTACAATCACCCAAAGATACAATTAAAATTGGCATAGAAAAACTTGAGGAACATATATCAAGTATAGGTCTGTGGAGAAATAAAGCTAGAAATATAGTAGCAATGAGTCAAATTTTAATTGATAAATTTAATAATACTATTCCTAATAATATGGAGCAATTAATCACATTACCTGGAGTTGGCAGAAAATCAGCTAATGCTTTTCTAATTACTGCTTTTAATCTTCCAATGATGCCAGTTGACACACATGTGTTTAGAGTAAGCAACAGAATTGGCATTGTTTCCACCAACAATGTAAAGACAACAGAGCAAGAGTTGTTAAAAATCATACCAAAAAAAGACATGGCCAACACACATAATTGGCTAGTGCTTCATGGTAGATACACATGCAAAGCATTAAAACCTAGATGCAACAAATGCTTGATCTCTGATCTGTGTGCATTCAATCAAACACAAAATAGCTAATGATACAAAAACAATAGACATGATAAATGCAATATTGATATAGTTCTTATAAAATAGTGAATAGTATATGAGAATGACTAGCACAATATCATCTAACCAAAATAATAAAAGTCAATCATTTATCAAAAAAAAATTTAAGGTATTTTGGCATAAAATACTAAACCTACATGAGACCAACATGGAGGTTGGCTTGTGTCATTATTACATGGATAATAACTTTGATGCAACTATACGCTTTAAACTAATACTTAAATTTTATCCCAATGATATTGAAGCTCAATATAACTTAGGAAGATGCTACATGAAAAAAAACAAATTTCATGAAGCATTTAGAATATTTGAAGAACTAGCAAACAGGCATAGTATGGCAAAATATCAATGGGAAAAATCTATTAACAGCTTTAACATTAAAACCATACCATCTACAATCATCAATGAGGCTGCACACCATATAACTACATATAGAATATATCATGATAAAAAAGATATGGCATTGCACAGCATAGTCTTAAATGCACTGTCAAACCATCAAGATACAGAAAAAAAATTGAATATACTTCATATATGCTGTGGTATTGGAGAAATAGGTACTTTTCTAAAAAAAGCTAGTATTGAATGTGATATTTTTGGTATAGACACTGCACCAATTGCAACTGAGCACTGTGAGAAACTTTGGTTCCATAAAACTGGAAAGGTGTATAAAAAGACTCAAACTAGATCCACAACCAAACTACTTGACCCTATGGAGTCATTATATAATGCAGTATTTTGCACAGAAAGAATCTCTTATCATGCTAACTTAGAAAAAATACTTAAAAAATTTAAACAATTCTTACATCAAAATGGCATTATAGTAATTGCATTATTCAATACAGAAAATAATGATGTTGAATTCAATGAAATTCATGACTATTTCCAATTTAGCCAAGAATATGTAAAAAGCACTGCAGAAAAAATTAGTCTAGAAGTATTAGATATTTATAACAGTAAAGGGAACTTTTCCACTGCAAATAACAATTCATCACTATATATAATGCAATTAAAAAATTAAATAATAACCTAAGACTGTTTGTTATCATTAAGCCTATTCATTAACTCTAAATAATAAACATAACTCTCACATGTTGATGCTTGAATGCATATTTCTTTATTATGATTAGCAATAATTGTTTCTTGTCTTTTGGGTAGACCAATTATATACCATTTACCATTTATATATAGTTCATTATTTGCAAAAATGCTAATAGGCATCATTAAAAATAGCATTAAACACATTCTATATAACATTTACCTAATGCCAAAATCAAATGAGACACTCTTACCACAACCACACTTACCTAACTCAAGAGAATTATTCTTAATAAAAAATCCAGTTTCCTGTATCGTTTTATGGTAATCTAAAACAAGATCACCTTTTAAAAAAGGCAAGGCATTAATATCAACAGCAACTACCATACCATTAATATCTAATACATGATCTGTATCAAGCAAACTCTCAGGCTTTGTAAAGCCATAGGTAAAGCCAGAACATCCACCAGCTTCTAGCACAACTCTTAACTTGCCACCAACATTCTTAATTTCTAACAATGCAATAGGTGTAATGCTTATTGTAAAACTCATAGATTTTCTATAACTTCTATTGTTAATTTACTAATTAAATAATAACATCATTAATCATTAAAGTTCAAGACTACTCAATCCTTATTCATATAAGAATTATAAATACTTAATAACATATAAACTACTGTAAAATAATATAATGGCAATAAGCAATGCTTGCATGTATAGTATAAATTATTTTTTTATCTATAATTCATGGAAGCTCTTATTACAGCAAAATTTTGGCATCAACCGTGCTGGTTCTAGGAATTGAAACTAGTTGTGATGAAACAGCTGCAGCAATAGTTGACAATAAAAAAAACATAGTTGCCAATGTTGTATTCTCACAAATTCTAGAACATGCAAAATACAATGGAGTAGTACCAGAGATAGCTGCTAGAATGCATATTAAAAATATAGAAATGATTGTTAATCAAGCAATGACTAATGCTAAAATTGATTATAAACAACTAGATGCAGTTGCAGCTACCTCAGGACCAGGTCTAATTGGCTGTTTAATGGTTGGCCTAATGACAGCCAAAGGTATTGCACTAGCTACAAACAAACCATTTATAGCAATTAATCATCTCGAAGGACATATTCTTACTCCTATACTTACCAATAATATAGAATTTCCTTACTTCATGTTATTAATGTCAGGAGGTCATTGTCAGATTCTGGTAGTAAAAAGTCTTGGTAACTATATAAAAATTGGTGAAACACTAGATGATTCAGTAGGAGAAGCTTTTGACAAAGTAGCAAAAATGCTTAAGCTTAACTACCCTGGTGGGCCAATTATTGAAAATAGAGCACTACTTGGTAAATCAGATTCAATTAAGCTACCACGCCCACTGATAAAACAAAACAATCATAATTTTTCCTTTTCTGGCTTAAAAACAGCAGTAAAACGCATAGTTGACAAAACTGATATAACAATAGAACAAAACGTTAATAACATATGTGCTTCTTTTCAAGAAGCTGTTAAAGATATTTTTGTTGTAAAGTTAGATAAATTACTACCTATGCTAAAAATCAACTACCCTGCTGCAAAATATCTGGTTGTCTCAGGTGGCGTGGCATCAAATAAGCAACTTAGAAAAAGTATTTCTAATGTTGCCTTACAGCACAACCTAAAATTTGCAGCACCACCAGTTGCAATGTGCACGGACAATGCAGCAATGATAGCTTGGGCTGGTGTAGAGCGTGCTAAAATTGGCCAATTTAGCAACATAAATCATGCACCGCAAGCAAGATGGCCGATAGATTCACCTGATATACAAATAACAAATTAATCAATCCTATTCACTGTTTAACATAATCATCAACACAAATGCTAATTACTTAAATAAACAGCATTATCTCAAGATAAATCTTGTTTCATTAGGTAATGCAATATATAATTTAATTACAAATTCATTAATTTAATAAACATAAATAATGAAAAATAATAAAAAATTAGTACATACATACTACATTGATAATGAGCCACACACTGACAGTTATTATGGAATTTATGATAATAATCTGTTTGTTTCTGATTCTGCAAACAAATTATTACTTGGTCTTTCCATGATTCTTATAGGATCTACTGAGTCAAATGAAGTGTCTATGGAAGTAGATAATGAAAATAACATGATATTCTTTATAGAAAGCAGCACTGTAATTAATACAACTGGATCAGAAACTATTTCAGCCTACTCAAAAGGTACTATGGATATCTTTTACATAGACTCACAAACAGATCTACAGTACAATACCCACCATAATGATGAGATACACATTTTTGAACTTATTTAATACAAGCAAGTGGATTGAATAAATGCGTGAGAAAATATTACTTATAAAAAAATATAATGATAAAGACAATACTGAGTGTGAAGAAAAAGTTGCAGAAGGATATGTTGTTAACAATGTTTTTATTACTGGCACTGAAGAATGTAATAGTGCATGTCATGTTAATAGAACTATATTCTCAGTACATAAAGGATTCTTATTTGGCAATACTGTTGCATATGGCAACTTAGAGACAATAATTACAGAAACAGAAATTGACAATCACTATAATTATGAAAATATTTATAACCTATCTATCTATGATGCTAAAATACACAATACAGACTTAAGCAATAACATAATTGGAGAATACACACTAAGCAACACCTCTTGCATTGAGGAATACAAATTAACTGCAGTAACAGACATTGATGATTTTTCTATCATATAAAATATTTACTTTATGTCCATAGATGCTATAGTTGTCATGGGAGTAGACACAGCAGTTGAAATAACATTACCTACACCATTTTCTTTTAAACTCTGAGTATCAACTATTTGTGTTGTATTATAATTTGTAACAACATCAGCAGATTCTTGATTATTATTCTCACTCTGCTGACCATAGCCAGATAGTGATTTACAACCTAAGCCAACTGCAGAGTTAATTAACTCCTTTTGCTTCATCTCAATATCCATATCACTGGAAAACAAACTAGTTGATACTAGTGCAAACAGTCCTGATGTTCCAAGCACAACCCCAGTTGTAATTAACATATTTGCTTGTACAAAAGCTACAACTGTAGCAACCCCTAAAACATAGGGTAACAAAACCATTTGAGATAACAAAAATATAAATACTATAACTGCAAGTGCAAAAGTACGTAATTTGTATAATAAATGTCCTTTTGTGTGTCTCTGTCTACTTTTTGGCTCATCTCTAATACCCATAACCATTTTTTTTAATCTATTTGCTAAATCTACCTCAGTAGTCTCATCATTGCAATAACATGTGTCACCATATTTATTGGCAAGCAATCTCCAAATAGAATTAGTTACATCTATTGTGTTCTGCCTATCTAATAATCTGCTACCATTGCCAAAAATATTAATAATATCAGTACGCACATCATTTAATAAACTAACTACCTTTTCTATATTCTGACCTGCATTAATCATAATATTATGGTTAAATACTTTATAGGTAAGAAACTGATTACGTACACCATAATCTAAAACAGAGAGAAAAAATTTATGTATTATAATTTGCCAAAACTGCAGATCAATTACTGCACTTCCATTATTATTGCTTCTATAAATATCATCTATATGCTCATTGAATGAACTAATAAGTGGTGAATTACTGTATAGATGTATTACCAAAGGCAATTCAAGTGCCATTGACAAATCTTTTGAAGATTCATAGTTAATTTGTATATTGTTAGAAATAAAACTATTTAAAAACATTTATTACTGAAGATATATTTTTATTACCATTATATTACAAATAACCAATAAATACATTATCTATATTTACGATTAGTATTTTTTTTAATAAAATGCATAGATTAAAATAAATTTATATAAAACTGAGGCACAATGGGTATTGAAATACGCAAAGCTATTAATGATGCTATTGCAGAGGAAATGCGCCAAGATGCAAATATCTTTGTCATAGGAGAGGAAGTTGGAGAATATCAAGGTGCTTATAAAGTAACTAAAGGATTATTAGAAGAATTTGGCTCAAAACGCATTATTGACACTCCAATCACTGAACATGCTTTTACTGGTCTAGCCATTGGTGCAGCTTTTATGGGATTAAGACCGATAGTTGAATTCATGACTTTCAACTTTGCCATGCAAGCCATAGATCAAATTATTAATTCAGCTGCAAAAACACATTATATGTCTGGTGGTATAGTTAAAGTACCTATAGTCTTTCGTGGCCCAAATGGAAATGCTGTGGGAGTTGCAGCACAGCATTCACAGTGTTATGCTGCATGGTATGCACATATCCCAGGATTAAAAGTAATTGCACCATACTTTGCAACAGACTTTAAAAGCTTGTTAAAATCTGCAATAAAAGATGATAACCCTGTTATCTTCTTAGAAAATGAGCTGCTATATGGCAACAAAAATGAATTACCCAACTATAATGTCACAAATGAAACAACAGAAATAGGCAAACTAAGAGTAGTGCGCAAAGGAACTGATGTAACTATTGTTGCTTTTTCTTATGCAATGGTCATGGCATTAGGTGCTGTTGAGGTATTAGAAAAAAATGGTATAAATGTAGAGTTGATAGATCTGCGAACATTACGTCCACTTGATATACCAGCTATTATACAATCCTTTAAAAAAACTAATAGAATGGTTATTGTTGAGGCTGGTTGGCCATTTTGCAACATATCATCAGAGATTGTTGCACAAATAGCAGAACATGCTTTCGACTATATGGATGCCCCTATATGTAGAGTATTAGCACAAGATAATCCCATGCCCTACTCCAGGGAGCTAGAGCTAGCAACCCTTCCAACTTATCATAATGTACTTGATGCCATAAATCGTGTATGCAACTTTAAATTTAGTAAATAATAAAATTTATGGCTTGATAGAAAATTATGGCAAGGATATTCTAATTCCATTATTCAACAAATTAACTACATTATGGTAAAAAAATCAGCTGTCTTACTAATAATTGTACTACTTGCAATCATTTTTCAAATTATATTTAACAACAAAGAATTACTAAACATATATTCAACTAGAGAAGAAGAATTATTAAAAGATGTAGTTGCAGAGTTTACCAAAAAAACAGGAGTAAAAGTCCATGTTTTCTATGGTGATACATTGCCACTACTAACATGTAACAAAAAAAATGCAAAAAAAAATATAAATGCAGCAGATCTGCTTATATCATCAAATAATATTATTATGGCACTACTAGCAAACAAAAGCATGCTACAGCCGATTAGAATAGATAATATAGTGGAACAAAAATGGATTCCTATAAGCAAAAATCCACAGCTCATAGTATATATAAAAGATAGAATGGAATTGGGCAACAGAATCGAAAACTATGAAGATCTGTCAAATGTTAAATGGCACAATAGAATTATAATCTCTGAGTCAAAAGAAGCTAATAACTACTCACTGCTAACATTCTTAATAGCTCACTTTGGCCAAGAATATGCAAAAATTTGGCTTAGTGGACTCATAAACAACCTAGCACATGAGCCATTCCCAAATGAGCAAGATCAACTCAAAGCACTGATAAGCAAAAAAGCTGATATTGCAGTGATAAGCTGTAGTATATTAGCAAAATTATTACAAAAAGATGAAAAAATATCCAATAAAATTAAAGTTGTCTTCCCAAATCAACAAAACTATGGATTGCATACAAATTTTAGTGGTATTGGTCTATTTAAAACAGCAAAAAATAAAAACAATGCATTAAAATTCATACAATATATTATAACCAAAGATGGACAAAAGCTTTATGCTATTAAAAATAATGAATATCCTGTAAACAATGATACTCCTCTCAGCCCATTGTTACAAAATTGGAGTGGATTCAAAGAAGATACAAAAACTAATGACAGCTTAATATACTATGCCAGAGATGCATTAAAAATGGCCAATACAGTTGGCTGGAGATAAATACCTAGCTAATTGCCTACAGTAACAAATGTAAATGCATCTGGATCTAAAAAGCTTTTAGCCATCTTCATTGCATTATGCATTTTAACCTTATTTATATTGTCAGTGTAGTTAGATAAAAAAGTAACTGGCAGTTTTAATGCCTGTAGACTAGATAAATACATTACAATAGTTTTGTTATCCATTAATGACATAAGAAAACGATTTGTTATGTTCTTTTTAATATCATTAAACTCATCATCTGACAATTCTTCACTAGCAAATGATTTTAAAATTGATTTTATAACATCTATAGTTTGCTCTGGGTCTTTAGTGGAACATTTTCCAATCAACAAAGAATAAAGATTTTTCTCAACTAAGCTAGTTCCAATAGAATAAACCAATCCTCTTTTAACTCTAATTTCATGCATTAACCTAGAAGACAGTCCTACTCCTAACATTTCATTAAGTACAGTAGCGGTATAAAAATTTGCATCACTTTTTGATACACCTTGTGCATAAAAAGATATAGCAGTTTGTGGCACATTATATTTAAAAT
Source organism: Candidatus Xenohaliotis californiensis (assembly GCF_963930935.1). NCBI lineage: Bacteria > Pseudomonadati > Pseudomonadota > Alphaproteobacteria > Rickettsiales > Anaplasmataceae > Candidatus Xenohaliotis > Candidatus Xenohaliotis californiensis. The sequence goes on along the minus strand of NZ_CAWVOK010000034.1, from coordinate 5,752 downwards.
GTTCTATGATTGTGCTTTTATGTAGTGTTGGTACAACAATTTTTGATGTGCTAATACTTGATTTAGGAATGCTGCCTAAATATTTATCAAGTGCCATAGAAATCACTTTACTATCAACATCACCAGATACTGAAATATGCATATTAGCAGTATTAAATATTGCAGCAACTCTCTCTTTTATGTTGTCTGCAGTAATGCTATTGCGTGAATTCTTGTCACCATATGGAACCCTGCCATATGGATGCTTACCAAATGCAAACTCTGATGTTTTTTTAGAAAGAATAAAAAATGGACTCTCCTCAGCATGCAAAACTTCAGCTTCAATAGAATCTTTGCTGCGTTTCATAGCATCATCTGTTATACTAGGATTAATAATAAGTCTATGTAAATAATCTAGTGCATTCATCAGTTTTGATGATACTGATTTGATATAAACCTTACTATTGTCTACATCGCTAGAAAAACTCAACACTATGCCATCTTGATCAATTAGGTTGTAAAAATCATCTGGGTTGGCTACTGTTAAACGATCATTGAGTAGATGCATAGCAAGATATGTTATCCCATGTTTGTCCTTTGTTTCTGTTGCATATCCCTGTCCTTTGAGCAAAATTTCCATAGATATTATTGGTAATTCATGATTCTCAAGCAGCATTACATCAAATCCACTGCCTGTCTTAAAACTAACAACATCATCCCAGCTAAAAGCAAATGCTTTAGAAAAACTTAATGGTAATAAAACTAATATTAAAATAACATTCTTCATGATGCAGAATCTCCTTTTAACCAACCTTCAACAAAATACCCACTAACTAAACTTTTTATAGCATTGTTTACATCATCTAAAGATATTTTCTCCATATAATCAGCATATCCATTAGCAAAAAAACTATTTGGCAAACCTAATGCAATTATCTGAGCATAATATCTTGCCATAATGTCAATACTGCCATGCATATAAATATTACTTATCTTCAATGAATTTTTAGCTATCTCAACCTGCTCATTAGAGACTCCTTTTTTAGCAAGATCTGCCAAAAAACTATCCAATTCTTTGGAAAGCACATCCATTGATACATTTGCAGAAGGCATGAGAGCAAAAGTAAACACACCTATATTGCCAATCACATCCACTTCTGTGTCAAGCTCAACAGCCACTTTACGCTCAACAACCAAATATTTATAAAGCTGACTATTACGCTTTCCTGATATAACTTCACCTAAAACCCTAAAAATTAATGCATTATGCAGATCTGATCCTATACCTGGAGCACGATAAGAACGTATAATCTTATTCTGTTTAATTTTTGAGTCTGCAATAGTAGTGTAAGTATTTCCATACAATTTAGGCAAAAGCTGCTTAATGTTAGGTGTTGCTAAGTTAGTTGAATTTTTTGCTGGATAATATTTATCCACCATTTCTTTAGCATCTTCAACACTAACATCACCAGCTAGCACTAAAATAGTATTAGATGGACTATAGTATTTATTATAGAAATTCAATAAATCATCTCTTGATATGGCATAAATATCATGCTCCCAGCCAACTGTTGGATGTGCATATGGATAATTCAGCCATAAAAACACATTCATAGACTCCATCATTTTAGCAAACTCATTATTCTCAACTCTTTGTCTGCGTTCCTCCATAACCACATTCTTCTCTTTTGCAAGCTCATCATTATTAATAAGCAAGCTATTCATACGGTGTGACTCCAACTGCATTACAAGTGCTAAATATTCCTTAGGAAAAGTAGCGTAATAAACAGTATATTCAGCACTAGTGGCAGCATTATAACGTGCTCCAATCTTCTCAAGTTGCTCAACATAATAATTAGAATCTCTTTCTTTAGTTGCCTTAAACATCATATGTTCCAACAAATGTGCCATGCCAGAGAGTCCAACAGGCTCATTAAATGAACCAACTTTATAAAACAATACATGTGATACAAGTGGTACTCTAGTATTTTTTAAAACACAAACTGTCATTCCATTATTAGCAGTAAACACTGATGGCTCAATATTAAGCTTATCATCAATGGCAACAGCACTTTGACCAAACATCAATGTAAGTATAAATACTAAAAAAAATAATTTTCGCTGGTGCAACATGACACAATACATATAAACCCCATTACCAATTATAAAGTCTAATAAGCATAACCACAATCTATCATAGCTATTATGGTATAGCAACAAACATTGACAACCATATCAAGATTATACAATAAGCAATCATATTGCACTTAGTTAAATGTATTAAATAAACAATGTATTTAGCTAATTTAAAAACAAAACCCTACAAGATATCGATAATTAAATTATTAGAAGTAGATTTAAGTTGAAGCATATAGGAAAAAAAAATAAAGTAGTATTACTTATGTTAAATGGTTGCCAAGGTGAAAGATAATAGAATTGCAGCTGTTGTGGTAGCAGCTGGCAGTGGACAACGAATGAATACTGAATCATACCCTAAACAATATATCAAAATCAATGGTAAAAACTTAATAAATCATGCTGTAGATGCCTTTGTTAATCATAAAAAAATTGATAAGATAATTATAGCAATAAATCCTCAAGATCAACAATTATTCAATGCAGCTATACCACAGGCAGATTACCCAACTATCATAAGTGTAGCTGGTGGCAAGGAAAGACAAAACTCTGTTTGCAATGCATTGGAAGCGCTAGAGCAATATGATCCAAAATATGTACTAATTCATGATGCTGCACGCCCATTTTTATCAAAAGCACTAATTGATAGAGTAATTAAAGGGCTTGAATTAAGTACAGGAGTTATTCCAGCACTGCCAATAACAGATGCAATTAAAAGAATAGAGAAAAATAGAATAGTAGGCAATGTTGGCAGATCTGGCTTATATACAGCACAAACACCGCAAGGATTTGTGTATAGAGATATACTTATGTGCCATAGACTATCTAAGTTTAGCTTACATGTAGATGACAGTAGCCTTCTTGAGGCATACAACTTGCCTGTAACAATTGTTCTAGGTGATTATGCAAATGTCAAAATAACCAATGCAGAAGACTTAAAAATAACAGAAAGAGTGCTACAATAAAGCTTGCAGACAAATAAATATCCTGTAATATACTGGAGATAAATTTTAGACTAGTCAAGAGGCTTCATGTTTCGCATTGGATTTGGTTATGATTTACATAAATTCAAAATAAACAACATATCAACAAATCATATAATCAAAATTTGTGGTATTGATATTAAGCATAATAGAGCAATAGATGCTCATTCCGATGGCGATGTTGCTCTACATGCTGCTGTTGATGCAATTTTTGGTGCTATGGCTAAAGATGATATAGGAACACACTTTCCAGCATCAGAAAAACAATGGTATAATGCTAATTCTGAAATATTTCTCAAAGAAGCAGTTGAAATTATGAATGCTGAAAACTATAAGCTAGGAAATATTGATATCACCATCATATGTCAAAAACCAAAAATTGAACCACACAGAAACATAATGAGAGAAAACATGGCTAAAATATTTAACACTAATATTAATAATATTAGCATCAAAGCAAAAACTAATGAGGGGATGGATAGCATTGGCCAAGAATTAGCTATTGCAGCTCATGTTGTAGTTTTATGCTATAAAAACAATGTTTAATGGAAATAATCTGTTTATTCTAAATAACAATCTATTTCATATGCTTTGTACTCAAATTACTATTATCTCTTCTGAATAATCGTAAAGCACTTGAAGGATTTTTATCATCAAGTGTCAAATGCATATCATCAGACAATCCATCATCTTGAGCCATTTTTAAATGCTTAGCATCCATGCTTTCTTGCATTTGCATTAAGCTTGCTAAATTCTCTCCATTGCCTAAAGCAAGCCTCATGGCATTTGCAGCAATATCATCTCTGTTATTCTGCTCTGCAATCATGGCAACCATTTCCAATGTTTTCTTAGGTGTTGCTTCTGATAATGCACTTTCAACCCCTTTTGAGTGTTCTTTAATTGCAGCATCAATCATTGACTTATTAGCATTAGATACTGCACAATGAGCAATCTTGTCCATTGCATCCTCTATTTTCTTATCTCTTGCAGCCCTATTACGATAAACCATCATATCCTCCTCATATTGTAAGTTAAAAGTAGATACTGATGATTGTTTAATAAATTTATACATTGCATCTTTTACAGACATAACAACAGCTTCCAACCCAAGGATCTCTTTATTTCTTTTTTTGCTTTCTATAACTTCTATAGCTTTTTTTGCACACTCAATAACCTCATTTTTTTCATCTTCTAATTTTTTAATAACCATAGCATTAATTTGACCACCTGCCTTATGCTGCATATCTTCCGCAAATCTTCTGACTTTTGCTGCCTTCTTGGTAAATATATCTAATACATTTTTTATATTATCAACAGCAATGGATGTTATGCCAGCAATGGTAATATTTTTAATATTTTTTTCTAAATCATTTTTAACTTTTTCTCGTTCTCTGTCAACTGCATCTAATTTATCTTTGATGCTAGTATCTCTAATAAATGCAGCTTTATTTTTATAGTACTCCTCACCATAATCACCTAATCTTAAGCCAGTATACAAATTATGCAAAACAATCTCAGTACCATGCTCATCCTCTTGCATAGCATGCATAGCTAATGCATCAAATTCTACACCACTTCTTACTAAGCTTTGAAAATTTTCTTTAGCATCCTGCAAATCATGTTTAGCCAAATAAAATGACTTTCCTGTCTTAAATTTTGATTTTTCATAAACATTAGAACTAGCAATAAGTCTTTTTAAAGCAACATACATCAAACTATTTCCCTTACTATCAACTATCCTAGGATTAGCATTGTTTGCAATAATGTTGCTTAATACTCTTTTATTTACACCTTTTGTACTAAGAAGTTTAAACAATAAAGGTTCGCCATTAACTTTTTTATCCAAAACCTTAGAACTGCCTTTAGAAGATGCATTGTCAAACATTTTAATAAATAAATCCTGAGTTACAGTAATATTTTTCAGAACTTTTTGTGCAATTAGAAACTGTCTTCCTTCAGCAGATCTCTGAAAACCGGGGATATTTATAAAATCTTTAAAATCTTTAATGCCATACATATCCTTACTATATTCTCTGGCAAATTGCACTGTAGCCCAATTCCTGCCATGCATTTTTTCAGAGAATTCACTAAAGCTCTGCAATGCACTTCTTGAAACAACATAACCAAGCTCTGACAAAGCAGTGCTAGCTAATGTAGCACCAACAACCTGCTCATCTGGTGTTGCAAATTTATACAATTCTGCTATTGTCTTCAGTGGCTCTGGCTCACAATCAATGAAAATAAAACCTATCAACCCCTCCAATTTTTCTGCTGGCACATCTACCATATCTTCTTCTGAATCTTTTGATTTCTGCAATTCCTTACGTAATCTACTCCATTCATCAACCCGTGTTTTAATATGAGATATAATACTATTACGATATCTATTTAAATCATCACTATGCTTTAAATCACTGAATGATATATTTGGATAATCTTCTTTATACTGCTGGTGAAGTTTATCAATTCGCTCTAATGCAAAACGCGATATCTTTGGCATACATATAATAATTAAATCAACTTTAATGAAATATACTACAATAAAATTATTTATTTATTATTAATAAATAAAAATAAAACTTTAATATATAATAAAATTATATCTTAAAAATATAAGCATACAGCAATTAAATCCTAGTCCAACTAACCATCTT
>NZ_CAWVOK010000033.1:0-81372 GCF_963930935.1 Candidatus Xenohaliotis californiensis | reverse complement strand
CCTTGGAGTTTAGGGAATTCTTTTGTAATACTCATTGTTAGGTCAAGTTTTGCTATATTGGCAGCTTTTTCAACTTGGTCAATTTGTGCATGCGGTATCCATATTGCAAGATATTTGGCAAGTGCAGTTATTCTAGTTGTTTTTTCTGCCATATCACCCAGTGATTCATAAAATGAGATTCTCTGCAATCTGTTGTATAGTAATTTTGGGTCTTGAATAATTGATTGCTGCCAGATGTGCATTGCATCCATTAATCTTGATTCTAACATTTTACGGTAGCCATCAACAATTATTGTTGTTGGTGGTATATTTATTGCTGTAATAGTTTTTGATGATAGCGAGCCATCTTCTTGCCACATAGGAAGAAAACTGTATGTCTCCAGCACACTAACTATGATTTCTTCTGGCAGGCTTGCAACTAGTGTTTGGTTTATCTCTACTAGCATTGCATGTGGCATTTCTGTTGCAAGTGCTACTGCAGATGCATCTTTTAAGTCTTGTGATATTTTCATGTGGTATTCTGCTGCTATCTCTTTAATTTTATCTCTGAATATTCTCACTCTTTCATTTTGATCTAAGATAATATTGTTATCTAGCATGCATTTTATATATTCATCAATTGAATTAATTTCTTTTTTTTCACTGTTTTTTATAAATCTGCCTGTGTAAGTTGTGTTGTTAGATTCTATATGGCCAAGTGTTAGTTTTGCTTTTTCATTACTAAGTACATACATTATATTGTGAATTGGTCGTGCCCACTTTAATTCATGTGTACCCCAGTGCATATTTTTTTGCCATTTTATTGTTTGTAAAGTGTTAGTTAGTATGTTGGTTATAGTATGTGTTATAGCTAGGCTTTTTCTGGCAATACCATAAAATTTTTTATCTCTAATGCTAAATGTTAATAGTGCTTCTGGTGTAGTATTGTGTTTTTTTGCAAATCCTATAATGCTTATACTAGATGCATCTGTAGATGGACCTTTTATATAACTTTCTTCAGAATTATTAGTTATTATTTTGTGCACAATTAGCACCAATCTTCTTGGTGTGCAAAATCCTATAATTTCATTGTGTTGTATTTGTTGTTTCTTGAGTAATCCTTTTATATTTTTTGTTAACTGGTCTACTGCATTTAGTTGCTCATCTATCAATATCTCTTCAGAGAGACATTCAAAAATTAAATCTATACTCACTGTTGCCCTCATATTTTTTAAAAAAGCTTAGAACATATTATGTAATTGCTCAATTTGTATGAATTATAACAATATTGTTTTATGTAATATAATTATTTTGACTAGATAATTATAGCAGTGTGCTATTGAAAAATGAATAATAGTCATTATATCTTAATATATATAACTATTAATGGGTTGTTTATGGCATCTAAAAATGTTGTTGTGGGCATAGATTTAGGTACTACAAATTCTTGTGTTGCTTTTATGGATGGGTCTGATCCCAAGGTGATTGAGAATCTTGAAGGAGCCAGAACTACTCCTTCAGTTTATGCAGAAACCAAAAATGGAGAAAGATTGATTGGTGCTCCTGCAAAAAGGCAGATGGTTGTTAATCCTGCAGGTACTATTTTTGGTGCAAAAAGGTTAATAGGCAGGAAATTTAATGATTCTGAGGTAAGTAAATATTTAGATTTGGTTGGTTATGAGTGCAAGCAGGGAAATACTGGTGAAATTGATGTGTTGGTCTCTGGGAAAGAAACAAATTCTTACTCACCCGCACAGATAGGTTCATTTATTTTGCATAAGATTAAAGAATTTGCTGAAAACTATATAGGGTCACCTGTTACTGATGCTGTAATAACAGTTCCAGCATATTTTAATGATGCACAACGTCAAGCAACTAGGGATGCTGGGTCAATTGCTGGTTTAAATGTGCTTAGAATTATTAATGAACCAACGGCAGCAGCTTTAGCATATGGGATTGATAAACAGGAAAGTAAAACAATAGCAGTTTATGATTTGGGTGGTGGTACATTTGATGTTTCAATTCTTGAGCTTGGTGATGGTGTTTTTGAAGTAGAAGCAACTAATGGCAACACTCATCTTGGTGGAGAAGATTTTGATATGAGAATACAGCAGTATTTGCTTGATGAATTTAAAAGAGATAGCTCTATTGATTTAACTAAAGATGTTTTAGCTATGCAGCGTTTAAGAGAAGCAGCTGAGAAGGCAAAAATTGAACTATCTAGTGCTAATAGTACAGATGTAAGCTTGCCATATATAGCTGCCGATCCAACAACTGGGCCAAAACATTTATCAGTTGCCATAACACGTGCTAAATTTGAGTCATTGGTTGCAGACTTGATTAAAGCAACTATAGAGCCATGCAAAAAAGCCTTGGCTGATGCAAAAAAGAGCACAGATGATATAGGTGATATTATTTTAGTTGGTGGTATGACTCGTATGCCTAAAGTTGTTGAGACTGTGCGTGAATTTTTCAAGAAAGAGCCAAATAGAGGTGTGAATCCTGATGAAGTTGTGGCTATGGGTGCTGCCATTCAAGCTGGTGTTATGTCGGGCGATGTAAAAGATGTCTTATTGCTTGATGTTACGCCAATATCAATTGGTATAGAAACATTAGGTGGTGTATTTACAAAGCTTATAGACCGAAATACTACTATTCCAGCTAAGAAATCTCAGGTGTTTTCTACAGCTGATGACAACCAACATGCTGTTACTATTAAAGTCTTCCAAGGAGAGCGTGAGATTGCACAACATAATAAATTGCTTGGACAATTTGATCTTATAGGCATCCCGCCAGCTAGAAGAGGCATGCCACAAATTGAAGTTGTATTTGATGTAGATGCTAATGGCATAATGCATGTTAGCGCTAAAGATAAAGGATCTGGTAAAGAGCAAAGTGTTAAAATACAGTCTGGTGGTGGAATGTCTAAAGAGGAAATTGAGCGCATGATAAAAGATGCTGAGAAACATACTGAAGAGGATAAGAAATTTCGTGAAAGAGTTGAAGTACGTAATAAAGCTGATGCATCTATATATTCCGCAGAACAGGCATTATCTGAACATGCTGAGAAAATAAATCCAGATAATAAAAGCAAGATTGAATCTGCTGTTAAGGATTTAAAAGAAGATATTAGAAAAGATGACTTTGATGCTAGTGCCATAGAACAAAAAGTGGAAGAGTTAACTAAGTTGACAATGAGCATTGGTGAAGATGTTTATGGCAATAGTGCTGCAGCTGCAGCTGGTTCTACAACTAGCACATCAGATGAAGTTAAAGAAGACAAGAAAGATGATGACACTGTTGTTGATACAGAATATAAGAATGTTAGTGATGATAATTAAAATTTAGATAACAATGACAAATAGTAAAGATTATTACAGTTTGTTAGGGGTAGGAAAGACTGCTTCTGCTGATGAGATAAAAAAAGCCTACAGAAAGATGGCAATGAAGTATCATCCTGACAAGAATCCTGATGATAAAAATGCTGAAACTAAATTTAAAGAAGCAACAGAAGCATATCAGGTGCTTAGTGATCAACAACAGAGAGCTGCATATGATCAATATGGTACCGCTGGTGTATCTGGTCAAGCTGGCTTTGGTGATGCTGGTGGTTTTGATTTTACAGATATTTTTAGTGATTTATTTGGAGGGACTTCACCATTTAGCACTCAAGGTGGTGGTAGAAGAAGTAAGTCTTCTGCTGTGCGTGGTGATGATACTAGACAAGGATTAAAGATAACATTAGCTGAAGCATATAAAGGTAAACGAGTTAATTTGTCATTTATTTCCACTAAGAAATGTGAAAAATGTCATGCTACTGGTAGTGAAGATGGTGCAAGGCCATCCCGTTGTGAACAGTGCAAAGGCATTGGTGTTGTGCGCACACAACAAGGTTTTTTTACTATAGAGAGATCATGTCCAAATTGTGCTGGTGCTGGTGAAGTAATAGTAAAGTTTTGTTCAGCTTGTGGTGGAGAAGGTAGAGTTCGTCATGAGAAAAAACTCTCTATAACAATTCCACCTGGCATTGAAAATGGTACAAAAATGCGTTTATCTGGTGAGGGTCATGCTGGTTATCGTGGTGGCTCAGTTGGTGATTTATTTATAGTTGTTACTGTTATGGAGCATGATTTTTTCTACCGACAAAGTGATGATCTGTGCTGTAAGATTCCAATTAGAATGACAAAGGCTGCTTTAGGCTGTGATCTTGAAGTTCCTCATCTTGATGGTCATAAATATTCAATTAAGATACCAGAAGGAACACAAACTGGAAGTAAATTTCGTTTAAAGAACAAAGGCATGAGGTCTATGAAGAGTAGCAGAAATGGAGATCTTTATGTAGAAATAGTAGTGGAAACACCTGTACATTTAACATCAATACAAAAAGATATACTACTGTCACTTGATAAGGAATTGGCTGATAGATCGAGTCCATCTGCCAGTGGTTTTTTTGATAAGATTAAGAGTTGGTGGAGTCATTCCACATAGTTTATAATTTAAGATTTCATCAGTATCTGGCACTATGTATAAACTATAGTTGTGTAAAGTTTACTGATGAAAAGATTAATCTATGGGAATTTTTGTGTTTTACTGTGCTGCTGCTAATTGTTGGTTAATGCAGTGTTTGAATGAATTGTGTCATTATTTATATCCTCAGACAATTCATTAATTATTTCATCCAAATCATCATCATTAATTGCTATCATCCATTTGTTATGGTCTGCATCATAATAATGTTTACGCTCAATTATAGATAATATTTTATCTTCTTCGCCTATTCTTAATGCTTCATGCATTATGTTATTCATATTTGGATTTGTGATTTGTTTAATAGGCACACCTGTTGTTTGGTCAATTGTTACTATGTTTACACCAATAGGTATTTTAAATGGTTGTGATGGCTGTTCTGCAAGTGCTTTTAACATAAAATTTTTAAATATTGGCAATGCTATACGTGAGCCAGTCTCTTTTTTTCCTAAGCATTCTGGACTATCAAATCCAGTATATACACCAACTACTAGATTATTGGTAAACCCTATAAACCATGCATCCATATTACCATTTGTGGTACCTGTCTTGCCAGCTATAAATTGATTTTTAATCTTGGCTGGTTTAGATGTGCCATTTTTTACACTACCCTCAAGTAAAGAGGTCATTTGATAGGTATGCACTGGATCTATTAGCTGTTTTGAGTTTTTATGAATTAATGGTGGTAATGGAGTTAGCATTTGGAAATCTTGTGCTGTTTCTAGCAAATTGCATCTTGCACATTTCAAATAGTCCACTTTGTAGATGTCTGATCCTCTAGCATCCTGTATTCTCTCAATCATATGGTTTTGAATATTGTAGCCACCATTGGCAATTATGGCATATGCTCTTGTCATAGTCATTAGGCTTACCACTTCTGAACCAAGTACTGAAGCATAGTTGTTCAAGGGTTTGTTGTGTATATTAAGTTTTTTTATTGTATCATTTATTTTATCCATTCCTAAGAATTTTGCCAGTCTTACTGTTATTAAGTTACGTGACTGCTCAAAACCAGTTCTTACAGTGATTGGCCCCATAAAAGTGTTGCCAATATTTCTTGGTTGCCACAATGGCAGATAAGTTCCTTGTTCAATTGATATATGATCATCTAAAGCAATTGTGTTAGGAGTTAAACCATTTTCTAAAGCAGCAAGATAGACAAATGTCTTAAAGATAGATCCTGGCTGTCTTAATGCTTGGGTGGCACGGTTAAATTGATTTTCATTGTAGTTATAGCCACCAACCATAGCCAGTATGCTGCCTGAGTTTGGCTCCATAACTACAATAGCACCATTTATTTTTGGTATTTGTTTTAGATTATAGCAGCCTAAGGATTTTATATTTGCACTAACCATAATTACATCACCAATTTTTAGTACTTGTTCCATTTTTTTTGGTATTGACCCAGTGTTACTATTGTCAATCCAAGCTTTAGCCCATTTTATATCAGATAGCAGTATAGTTCCTAGAGAGCCATTCTCTAGACCTATTTCTGCCTGTGAATCTTCAATATTAAGCACTACAGCCATTTTCCATGGTGCAATATTTGGATAGAGTTGTTTTATGTTAATGAGGTATGAAGCCCAATTATAGTCTCTTACTAGAAGTTCATCTGCTATGTTTTGTATTGCACCACGCCAACCATGCTTTTGGTCATAGTTTTCTAACCCATTTTTTAATGCTATTTTTGCAAGATTTTGGTAAGATAGATTTAGTGTAGTATGCACTGTTAATCCATTAGTGTATAGTGCATCTTCTCCATATTTTTTTATTAGATTTTTACGTACTTCTTCTACAAAAAAATCATTATGAATCAGATGTTGATCACTAGATGTCGTTATTGATAGTGGTATAGATTGAAAGATTTTTTTTGACACTTCATCTATGTATCCATCATCATACATTCTTTGTAGCACCCAATTTCTTCTTTGCTCAGCTGCCCTTGGAGATTTTATTGGATTTAGCTTGCTCGGTGCTTTTGGTAGTGCAGCAAGTAATGCTGCCTCATCTATAGATATTTCATTAATTGATTTACTTAAATATTTAAGTGCTGCTGAAGATATGCCATAAGACCCATTGCCCAAGTAAATATGATTAAGATATAATTCCATTATTTTATCTTTTGTTAAAGATGAGTTGACTCGATATGCAAGTATAGCTTCTTTTATTTTTCTTTTTAGGGTTCTTTCATTACTGAGAAGGAAGTTTTTGACAACTTGCTGTGTAATTGTTGAGCCACCAACCATGCGTTTATTATCTGCAAGTTTGTATACATTTTTTATTGCAGCCTTAACAACTCCTGAGAAATCAACACCTTGATTGTTATAGAAATTTTTGTCCTCTGCAGCAATAAATGCATTTATAATATGTTTTGGTATATCTTCTATTGCAGTGAATATTCTATGCTCTTTAGCATATTCTGCTATTAACTGTCCTTGTGCACCATAGACTCTTGTTACAGTTGGTGGTTGATAGTTAGATAGCTGCCAATGATCTGGTAGATGTCTGCCATACCAATATATTGTGCATGTTATTACTATACACAATATGGCTACAGCCATTAGTATAGTATACACTATATGAAGAAAAAATCTTGCTACTTTTAACACAAGTATCCTTAGTTACTGTTGGCAGTTTTCACAATAAAATGTTGAACGATTATTTTGCTTTATTTGTTTTATTTGCATATTACATATATAGCAATTTTTATTAGCTCTATTATATACTTTAAGCTTGCTTTGGAAAGTACCTCTTTTTTCATTGGGTGATATGTAGCTTTGTATGCTAGTTCCTCCATTGTTAATTGCCTGTTTGAGTATTTTTTTTATGGCTATTAGCATATTTTCTGCTTCTGTTGGCAATATGTAGTTAGCTTGTTTTGTAGGGTGTATTTTTGCCATGAACAATATTTCTGAAGCATATATATTGCCTATACCATTTATTTTCGTGCCATCCATTAAAAAGGTTTTTATACTACTCTTTGCTTGTTGGGTTAGTTGATATAATATACTTGGAGATAATGCTAGATCAAAAGGATCATAGCCAATATTTTTTAACAAACTATGTTCTTTTACATTTTTTGTACAAACTGTAGTTATTATGCCAAATCTGCGTGGATCATTGTATGCCAGTAATAGATTGCTATCTAGTTTTAATAAAAAATGATCATGTTTTTTTGTTTTTTCTCTAACACGCCATGAACCTGACATTCCTAGATGTGAAATTAGACTGTACCCATTGTTCAGATTGATTAGCAAATATTTTGCAATACGATTAATGCTAATAATTTTTTTATTAACTAGTATTGTGTCTATATTGCTTGGTATTGGTATTTTTAGAGAATAGTTAAGCACTTTGGTCATTGTTATAATGTTATTTATGACAATGTTTTCTAATGCAATTCTAGTGCTTTCAACTTCTGGTAATTCAGGCATATTTTATATTATAATTAACACTAACTATTCATACAAGTATCTATATTTGTTGTAAATTCTTTGCAGTGCTCTGTTGTAATTTTGTGTATAATTTAATATTTTTGTTATATGGAACAGTGCAAATAATTATTTTTGAACATTTTGAATATCATTAAGCTTAAGGACTTAAAGTTAAGTGAGATATAGATAACTGGCTGTCAAAGACTAAATTTAAATAACAGTTAAAAATTTATATAAGATCACTGTGTGCTTTGATTTATAGATAACTGGCCATGTTAAAGGTTAGATTTAAGCATAAAAATTTATTATAATGTTGTATATTAAGCTACTTAATAGTTAATATTAGTTAATAATTTAATTTTTTTATATAAAAGTTATTTTCAAATAAGGATAATTATTAATGAAAGACATTCATAGGTTTTCAGCAATTTTGTTAATAATTTTTTTAATAAATATTTTAATTATAATCAGTAAATTAGGTAACTATTTATAATCTGCATATATTTTCTAGTTAACAGCATTTTAGCGTTTTTCTCAGAAGTTATTAGCCATAGATAATGGTTAACTCTTTTTTTAGTTTGTAATAATTTAGCTCTATTTATTGACAAAATTGAAAAAGTATGCTATTGAACACTCTATGCAAATTAGAGTGAGCATGAACTAAGATGTCTTTGCATTGCAGTTAAAATTAGATGGAGTTTATGTGAATAAAAATGGCCTTATTTTAGCTGTTGACAATAAAGATATAGACAGTGCCTTATCTTTAATCAAAATGACCTGTAATTACATAGAAATGGTTAAAATTGGATTAGAGTTTTTTGTGGCAAATGGTCCTACAGGAATCCAGAGAATAAAGAAAGAGATAGATGTTCCTATATTTTTGGATTTGAAATTATTTGACATACCAAATACAGTATATAATGCAGTAAGAGCAGCAATTAGAATGGATATTAAGATGCTTACTATACATTTGAGTGGAGGATTGGACATGGTGCAGGCTGCTAGTAATGCAATAGGTGATTCAAAGACAATACTAGTAGGTGTAACAACTTTAACAAGCTCTAATTCTTCATTGGATTCTGTGTTAAAGTTGGTAAATATTGCACATGTTGCTCATATTCCAATGGTAGTTTGTTCTGCATGGGAAGCACTTTCAATAAAACATAATTACCCTGAAATACTAACTGTAGTGGCAGGAATCAGAGGGAATAGTGATACAAAAGATGATCAAAGAAGAGTAGCCACTCCATCTGTTGCAATAAAGCATGGAGCAAATTTTTTAGTTATTGGAAGATCAATTACCAACAGTGAAAATCCAAGAAAGCGTGCTGCTGCTATAGCAGAAGAAATTGCTAAAATTGCTAAATAACAGCATTATTGCATGAGTCATATTTAAGTGTGCTGTTGAGATTAGTATTTGTGAAACATATTCCAACTGGAGGATTTGGTATACTCTAAGAAGAATCTCGTATCATCAATTACAGAAGTCATTATTGGATAGGTAGATTTGAAGTTACTAACAACAGGAATAATCATTTCATGATCTATATATACAACATCGTTATCAGTAATTCCTAGTGATCCAAGCCCTATACTATGTGATATGATATAGAGCCCCTTATCTCTATATTGAGCGCTTAAAGGCTTCATCATTAAAGTTTTAATTGTAAGTCCATATGTTGTTATGATGCCTTGGGCTTTATGTAGTATGCCAGGATTTAGAATAAGTTTGATTTGATTTCCATCAACCTTAAGATAACCAATATCAGGTGCTATAAAAATTTCTTTATTTTGCATTGATCTAACAAGTGCTACAATATTTTTCTCAACATAAACTAAACAGGACTTAGTTGTACTTTTCTCTGTCATAAGGGCAGACATATCTGAATTTTGACAGTCTTCTACAACACAAAAATACCCTGGAGTTTTGATTTCTGCTGGGTTAACTCCTGTGTTAACGTTTTTAACAAGGTTTTTTACACTTGTATCTCCTGCTATATAATAATCAACTACTAAATTAATCTGCTCAGGATTGCTAACATTTTTTGTTATACTGCTACTTGTTGACATTGTTTTATAAGCATTTAAGATTGCACTGTAAGACAACCAACTTAAAATATCATCAAAATAATTATCTTTTAATCCTTGTCTAACGCTTGAGCTATATAAAAAAATATTGCTGTGAGTACAATTCTCACTTTCTAAGAAAGTTGTATCACATGCATTAATTATTTTACCTTTACTGTTATGGGCACCCATTCCAGATTTTCCATAGCTTATCAATAAATAAGCTGGTTGTTCCATGCCACTTGCAGATACTATTTTGCCTTGTATATTTTTTATTTCCAATACTGGTGCATCACCTGACTTTATGCTATATGTTGTGAATGATTTTTTGTCTATTGCTAGATTTGCAATTACTACATAAGCTAATCTTCTGTGCCATTTATCATACATATAGCTCCTAGGTAATCCTAGTTCTTTAATTGGTATGGTGCCATGTACTATCTTTTTTTCATTTTTGCCACTAACAATTATGCCATTACCACTGCTAACACTGCTACAGTTAACAGATTTGCCAAATGATACATCTTTACTTAATGCTTCTAGTGATGCTGGACATGGAAGATGGCCATTGATCTTTGCATATGATAGCAATGCATCATTTATTTTTGCCATTCTGTCTTCTGTAATGCGCATGCCACTGATTGTGTAGTATAAGTTTGTTGCATCCATTAAGAAAACAGTTAGCATGCTAACTACAACTACTGCAATCATGCTTTCTATAATAGAAAATGCACTTTTATTGAATTCACGTATAATACTGGTTTGTTGCAACATTTTAAATAACAGAGCTCTATTTTAGATATACATAAAATTAATTAGTTAAATTTTAATTACACTAAGTAAATAGCAATGAATTCTAGCAAAAGCTTGAAAGAATTTATTTTATTGTTATTCTTGTTACCATTAGGATTATTTTATGATTTACAATGCTTTCAATATGCTCATCCATATTGCTAGCCACATTATCACCTTTAGTGGTTGCAATTTTTGGATTAATTATTCCTGTGAAAAAACGTCTATTGTTGGAGATTTTTACAACTATTGGCTGTTTGTTTTGTTTTGTATTTATGCTGTATTCTGCCTTAATATTTTTCACTGGAGGGTATTTCAGCTTTTCATTATTTAATATAATGCCTAGGCTAGCAATTGCTTGGAAGATTGATCTTGCTGGTATTGTGTTTGCATTAAGTGTTTCATTTCTTTGGATGTGCACTGTTTTTTATGCAATTACATATATGAAAGATTGGGAAGATGTAAGAAGTTTTTTCTCTTTAATTGCTGTTACTATATTTTCTACATTTTTAGCAGCATTTGCTGCAAATATGATAACGTTATTTGTGGCATATGAATTAATGACAATTGCCACTTATCCATTAGTGCGTTATAATAAAACAGATGAAGCAAATAAATCTGCTAAGGTTTATCTGTTTACTTTGTTGTCTACTTCCATGGCATTACTCATGCCAGCAATTATTTATCTTTACAATTTAAACCCCACAATTCTTGATTTTCATGCCAGTATTAATTCTACGATAACTATTCAAAATAATGAGTTGTTGATTTTGTTATTGTGTATGCTTTATGGGTCAGCTAAGGCTGCTTTGTTCCCTGTTCATTTTTGGCTCCCTATGGCCATGGTAGCGCCAATGCCTGTAAGTGCACTTTTGCATGCTGTTGCTGTTGTAAAAATGGGGGTTTTTGTAATTATAAGAATGGTATTTTTTGTACTTAATGTTGTTAATAATCAAACACAAGAACCATTCTATGTACTAACTTATATATCAATTGCTTCTATGATATATGCATCAGTTTATGCTCTGCAGGAGAATGTTATAAAGAAACGTTTAGCATATTCAACAATAGCACAGTTAGCTTATATATCAATGGTAACATCCTTGCGAACTAAACAGGCCTTTATTGCTGCAATGTTTCACATGGTGGCTCATGCATTTGCCAAAATAACACTATTTTTTTGTACTGGAGTTATTTATAAAAATACAGGTAAAACTACTGTTACTGGAATGCGTGGTACTGCTAGGGTAATGCCATTCACTATGACCTGTTTTACTATTGCTGCAGCATCAATAATTGGACTTCCACCAACAATAGGATTTGTTAGTAAATATCTAATTCTACAAGCATTTGGTCAAGAGCTTACTACATTGTTGGTATGTGTTTTGTCTGTTGGTTCATTGTTTAGTTTGTTATATTTAGCACCAATTGTATTACAATCATTAAAGAAAGCTAGGAGTGATAAAGCATTGCCAATAAAAGAAAATTGCTCATGGGCATTGTTTGCAATTTTTTTAACTACACTAATAGTATTGGTTTGTATTGCTATCCCTGTGGACAAAATCTTTCTAAGATAAATGCTATCACAGCATTGCTATATAAAAAATGCAATTAGCTAGTAACAATTCTATTGTTTGTTACACTTATTTAATGTTGTGGATAGTGAGTTTATTTTAAATGTTGTTGTCTTGCTTTACTTAGTACAAAGACATTCTAAGCTCAGATAATTAGTTTTATTTCAAGTTACCTAAGAGAGAATTCTAGTAATTTTGTATATCATTAGTTTTATATACTTCTAATATTGATACCAGACACTGTGTAAGATTTTATAAATGTTATAGAATCTATCATTAAAGTAAAAATTTGCAGGATTGAGCCTGAATAAAGTGTATCTATATCATTCTATAATTACTAATGATACATTATTAAATTAGCTGTGAACAATGAGTTTTAACTACATATATTGTTAGCTCCACAGAAGCTAAGGATAAAGTTAATTTAGTAAACATATAATATGGCACTAAGATAGCAATTTTATAATGAAATTATTCAATACATAAAGATTGTGCTGGTGCAGAATGAAATTGATAGCTTTCATTATGGACAGCAGATGATGTTAAGCTTAATGATGTTGGAGTATCTTGAGGAGGGGGGTTAATACAACGTATCATTTGATTTGTTTGGCTTTGTCTTGCTGACATTTCTTCCAATCTATCAGGCAATATTGGCATACAAAAGTTTGTTAAATTGACACTACTATTAAGTGGTTCTTCTATAAGATTTTTTCTACTCTTGTTGGTAAAAGATATTGTTTTTGGATGGAATATACACACCCCATCATTTGTTAATTTGTTTGTGATATCGCTATCTGCAAGAAGAAGTGAGAATTTTGCCATATCACTATTTGTGCATAATACCATTTGGAATTTAGTATAGCCATATGCTGTGTAATCACCTGCTGTTATAATAGATTCAAGAACTTTTTCTTCAAGTGCTAAACTGATAGCATTTTTTACACTAATTGATAAACAACATTTGGCAAATTGTCTTCCTTCTGTATTATGTGATATATCTTGAAATTTAATTTCTAGAGTAAAGCTATTATTGTCATACAACAAACAGTTACTTTTTCCCTTTATTGTTTTACGTATACAAGATAGTATATTTGTTGGTCTATATATTTTGTTTATTTTTGCAAACATAATAATTAGCCTTATAGATAGGAGATATAAGCAAATATATAACAAAATTATATTTTTTATTATAAAATAATTTTCATATGCTGTCTAATTAAAATTATTAATTATAGTTATTAAATACTATTGATCATTCCATGGGCTTATCTGATTTAGATGTCTATAGGACTGCTCTAAATAAACTGGTTTTTTTATAACATCCTTTTCAATCTCACTATAACCAACCTCATAATTGCCACTTAAAGGAAAATCTTTACGCAATGGATATCCTTCAAAGTCATTTTCTAAGAGTATACGCTGTAGATATGGGTGGTTGTTAAATTTTACACCATACATATCAAAAACCTCACGTTCAAACCAATTTGCAGCATTAAAAATTTTTACAATAGAGTTAAGGCTTTGGTGTTGTTCAGCCATAGTCTTGAGCCAAATACGTTGATTATATTTTATACTAAGTAAGGAGTAAATTACCTCAAAACGCATTTTTATATCTGGATAGTCAACTGCAAATATCTCAATTAATGTTGTAAATTTACAGAAATTATTATCTTGTAAGAAAGATATTGCATTTATAAGGTCTAATGGTGATGTATGTGCTATAAGCATACTATTTATAACAATACAGTCAGTAATACTTGCATTGCTAGACAATTGTATTGCTAGTTCATTTTGACAAAGCATCAGTAAACCATCTATAAAACATATATCATAATATAAAATATTAAATAATGTATAACAACAATAGATTAACATTAAACAACTTTAAACAATTAGATTTTATTACCCTGTTTAGTAAATAATAGAAATATATTGGTTGAGTAGTTAACACTATTGCCAAGGTGGAGTTTGGTATTGTTATATTATTTCAATAAACAATGAGTTTGTTTACCTAGAATTAATAAATATTTTTTAGGGCAAAATTAGTTATAGGATAATTTTATGTATAAAGATTTTACTATTTACTTGCTAATTTATGGTTTTGATTGCTATCTATCTAGAAACACCACTATTTAATTGATCTCTATTGTGTTGCATAATGTCTTCTAAATGATTCATTCTTATGCTAGCAGGATCACTATTCACAATTAAATTATCTTCTGGTAATCTTCTTGAAGAAAGGATTTTTTTCATAAATTCTACAACTATGCCACCACAAATATATGAATCATAACCTTGTAGATTGTATTGTCTAATGTATTTATGACTATATGTTATATCTAACATCCTGCCACTGTATAGTTCTGTAAATTTTTTTGCAACACCAATAAGAAAATTTTTTTGTATATTTTCTAATGTTGCAGATCCAAAAGAATCCATAAGGCTATATGATACGTGAAATTTGTTGTGATCAAGTCTTATTTCCACTACACCAAGAGTCCAATGGGATCCTGTTGAACTCCTATTGCCATTTTCATAATATGTGCTACCATTTGAAAAAGGCATTAGAAGCATTGCCCGACCATCAGAGTTTAATGCATTGTTAAATTTTTGTTTTAATTCATTTCTATAAGCTAAAGCCTCTGAATTTGTAGGATTAGGTACCTGCATTTCAATAGCCTCATGAACGTTTAGTAAAGTATCAAATGTAGCACAGTGAAGTTTGAATGTATTATTATCAGGGCTATTATTATCTGCTATAGCATAAAGCCTGTTTATAAGAGAATCATCATAGTATTTACGTTGATTTTGTAATATTTTCTTATGTTTATTGTTTTGTCTAGAGAGAAGCATAGTTGAAGATTTTGCAGACAATATTGTTGATTTTGGATGTATTGGTATAGTTATTTTTTTTTGTTTTAAATTATGTTTGTTCAGGTAATGTTTATTATAAAAATGGTCATCACAATAATTAGAGTTAGATGAGGTACTAGGATTGTTTAAATTTTCATCAAAGCTTAGTGTAGCTTGATTGCCAAATTTAACAACAGGTGAGCTGTAGGATTCTACAAGAGCTGTCACTAACTCATCTAGTGAATCAGTAGGCCTATTTACTGGAGCTAGCTGATCATCAGGATTATAAGATACTGATGCAGAGGCATGGATGGCAGGAAGATTAGTTGTTCTACTTGAGATATTGCTTAATCTTAACTTTTTTTGTTTAATAGCTTCCCATGTCAGTCTATCTTCTTCAGCATCACTTGGATCAATTGTCAATAGTGAATCAGTAGGCCTATTTATCTTCTTCAGCATCACTTGGATCAATTGTCAATAGTGAATCAGTAGGCCTATTTATTGGAACTAGCTGATCATCAGGATTATAAGATACTGATGCAGAGGCATGGATGGCAGGAAGATTAGTTGTTCTACTTGAGATATTGCTTAATCTTAACTTTTTTTGTTTAATAGCTTCCCATGTCAGTCTATCTTCTTCAGCATCACTTGGATCAATTGTCAATAGTGAATCAGTAGGCCTATTTATTGGAACTAGCTGATCATCAGGGCTATAAGATACTGATCTGGGACTTGAATCAGTAGGCCTATTTATTGGAACTAGCTGATCATCAGGACTATAAGATACTAATTTGGGGTAGGTATGGCTATTGATGGAGGGGTTGTTGGTTTTAGTTAATTTTTTTCTTCTTAGTTTATTGCCTGTAATGTTATTTGAACTATGTTTTTTTGATGTTGAATGATTCCTGTTGCCATGTATTGCTAGTCGATTAACATAATTTCTATAATTATTTTTTCTAGCATTCTTGCTTAGTTTAAAGTTTTTTATTCTGTTATTTAAGCTATTATTAGTAATTTTACAAGGAGTACTTTGTCTTTGGGTTTGAGTAGTCTTAACTCTATTTCTATCAATATTTCTCAATGTATTTTTATGTCGTTTATTTCTAAAGTTTCTATTAGTAATATTTTTTCTTTGAGTATATTGTTCTTTTTTCTGTTTGCTTTTTAGTGCATGCCCTAAATTATAGAGCTTCCTTAAATGATGTTTGCATCTAAATTGAGATTTCATAGTAAAGATTGTATAATATATAATTAATTAATTACATTGTAATTATTTTATATTATTGAGAAGACAATATTTATCCATTGTTTTGATCCTTCCATAACCCATTCTGTGAGTATTGTGTATAAAATAATTTGCTGTATACGAATTACTGTGCCTGCAAATACTATATTTCTATCTCCTTTTATAATTTGGTGACAGGCATTGATTATATTAATTGTTTTTTCTGCACCACATACTCTAGTGGCAACTGCATCAACAGGAGTGCTTAATATACCAGCAAACAAACCTGTAAGTAAAGTTAACCAAAATACTATAATAGCATTAAGATTAAAAGTTTTGGTAATCTCAAAGGAAATAGTTGCACCAAGCCAAAATACACTATTGCGCATTAAGATTAAAAGTGCCATTGTCAGTAAGCTGGTTTCATTTTTGTTGTTATTGCCTTTATTTTTATTAATCTCACGTATTTCAATTCGTAAAGTAGCTAATGTCTCTATTAAACCACCTAACAATGAACGCAGCATAGGTGCAAAAAATAAAAGTTGTTTGTCTTTTAATAGTAAATTAGAAAAATAATTAGAAACGCCAAAACTGGCTGAGCTAACAAAATTTAGCAATGAATATGCAATTGCAGCTCTAAAAAATACACTAATTCCATGCATTTTATATGAATTTTTAGCTATATTAAGATATTTTTTACCTGTTTCCTGTCTCATAATTTTTAAGTATTGCATTGGTGCAATAAGTAATGAAAGTATTGCAGCTGTAGCTCCAAATACTATGCCTTCAAAAGACAAATGATATAATTCAGACAAAATAGTATGAAATCTATGCATTTTATCAAGCACTATGTTAACCAAATAGTTTATCTTTAATATATTATAATCATTTATGAAAAATTAGCAAATATGCATAGCAACAGCAGTATATAAAGCACTATTGCTTTGGTAATAAGAAACTCATAACTATAATCAATATTAGCTAATATTAGTACAGAATTATGATAGATTTTGTTGAATCACTTTTCCCTGAAGATATTGCATATGGTGCTGTAGGTGGCCCTGAGTTCTATACAAGAATCACTGTTACTAGCAGTGGTAAAGAGTATCGTAATATTAATTGGATAGAGGCTCGCAATAGATACAATGTGTCACATGGCGTAAAAAATCAAGAACAAATGCAAAAGTTACTAGCTTTTTTCTATGCAATGCATGGCAAGGCTATTGGATTTAGATTTAAAGATTGGCTAGACTATAAAGTTGAAGCACAAACCATAGGAACTGGTGATAATTCTAATAAAACCTACCAATTATTTAAGATCTATAATAACAATGGCAATGTGTATAAAAGAAAGATTAGTAAACCAACAAATTCAGTTAAGATTTTTTTAGATAAGGTTCAACTAGATTCAACAGAATTTAAGATTGATATAAAGACTGGATTAATAGCTTTTAATAGTCCTCCTAATAACAATGTAGCAATAATAGCTAGCTTTCATTTTGATGTACCTGTGCGCTTTGATAATGATAGGCTTATTGCCAGTATTGATGAATCAAATAGATATACTTGGAAAGATATTAATTTAGTGGAGTTAAAGCTATGAATGATGAGATATCCAATAAAGTAAGTTCAATAGCATTGTGCTGGAAGATTGCTAGATTAGATGGCACAGCGTTATATTTCACTAACCATGATAATGACATTGTGCACAATGGTACTATGTATATAGCCACAATTAGCTTCAACCCAAGTGAATTATCGCAAAGTATCAAAATGGATAATGGTGGCTTTGAAATTGATGGAATAATTGATAGTAAACTTATAAAAAGACATGATTTAATTTCAGGATTATATGATGGTGCTGAAATTCATTATTTGTTGATAGATACAGAAGATGAATTTAAGCCTGCAGTTTTAGTTAGGCATGGCTATATTAATGCTATTAAAATTATTGGTGAGACATTTGTAGCTGAGATTGAAGATGTTTTGTCTAAATCATCAAACAACATTTGTGCATCATATTCTATGCTATGCAGAGCATCAATAGGTGATGCTCTTTGTAAAATAGATTTAACGAAAATTAGTGTATCAGGTACAGTAGAGAGAGCTACTAGTAATCGCGTTTTTTTTGACAGTAGGTTAATACCTGATTCAGGACGTTATACTGCTGGGAAAATTATATTCACTTCGGGATTGAATAGGGGCTCCACATTTACGATAAAAAAACATGTTTATGGTGAGGTTGCACTAACAACATCTCCTGATTTTGCAATAACAGCAGGTGATCAATATAATATTACTCCTGGTTGTGAAAAAACAATTGAAGCATGTTTTTTTAAGTTTGGCAACAGCATAAACTTCAGAGGTGAGCCATATATTCCTGTAAATGAAAATGGATCAAGAGTTGTGGTTAAATGATTGGTGCCAGTATTGCACTAGAAGCTAGCAGCTGGATTGGTACTAGGTTTATCTATGCAGCGAGAACTAAAAAAACTAGTTATAGTTCTGGAGGTTGTGATTGTGTTGGTTTAGTGGTGGGAGTTAGCAATGCATTAGATCTGCATCCTAAAGGCATTTGTTTGTGCTCTGTGTTACCAAAAGGTAGATATCCCAAGGCATTGAGCAGAATAAAAATGCTTAGTAAGCTTCATAGATTTTTATATGTAAAAGAAAGTCTTTCTTTAGGTGCTGTGGTTGTTTTTGCACAAGATTATGGTATTGCTCATCTTGGTATTATTACTGGATACAATTGCAATAATTGGTTTTTTGTTCATGCATATATAGATCTTGGCATGGTTGTTGAGTCATCTATTGACAAGTATTGGGGTAAAAATTTAGTTGGTATTTTTTCTTTATACTAAGAGGTATTTAATGGCTACATTAGCACTTTCAACGGTTGGTAGTATTGTTGCAGGTGGCACTGGTGGATTGCTTGGTGCTATTACTGGAAATTATATTGATCGTCAAATTTTTGGTATAAATAAATTTTCTGAAGCAAATAGCATACAAAACACTGCAAATATAACAATACAAGGTGCAACATATAGCAAAAAAATACCTTTAGTGTTTGGTTCTATGAAATTGGCTGGCAATATAATATGGGCACTGCCTGTTAAGAAAGTGCCTGTTGTTGAAAACACTGAAGGTATAAATCTATTTAAGCCACGTAATAATTTTACTGGTGTAGAATATATGTATTATGCAACTCTTGCAATAGGATTATGTGAGGGAGAGGTTGATAGTGTTGTTAGAATGTGGGCTAATGATAGTCCTATTGATATGGATAAAATTAATATCAAAATATACAAAGGCACTGAAGAGCAAGATCCTGATAGTACAATGCATTCTTTAGATAAGGCAACTCCTGCATATCGTGGTTTATGTTATGTTGTAATTACTGAATTTCCTCTTGCAAGTTATAACAATCAACTGCCAACATTTACGTTTGAGGTTTCCTGTGTTAAAAAGATTTCTAAAGGAGATAATTCTTTAGATTTAATTAAAGCAGTTAATATTGGCCCAGGTTTTGGTGAATTTTCCTATGATACTGTAGTGCAAAACAAGATTTCAGTTTATCAGTACTTTGATCAATATCACAAGAAAGGAGGGTTTACACCAATTAATTCAAATAGCAATACAAGCAAAGCTGATGCACTTCTCTCACTAGATAATTTATCCAACAATTTTTCTAAACTAGAATGGATATCTGTTGCAATTGCATGGTTTGCAAGCAGCGTAAATTGTGGCTCATGTTCCATATATCCAACAGTAGAGTATAGAGATGGATTTACAACATCACCTAGTAAGTGGTTAGTTGCAGGAATTACAAGAAAGAATGCAAGATTGGCATTCTCAAATAGCAAAGGTGAATTGATTTATGGAGGTACAGTTAGTGATAAATCTTTAATTAGTTTACTTGAAGAAATTAGGAGAAGGGGTTATAAGATTATGCTGAATCCAATGATATATGTTGAGGATTTACAAGGTCAAGGGAGTAATAAAATTACTGGCAGTAGTGCTAGCGTAGCTGATTTTTTTTCAGACAATTCAGATTATGTAAGATTTATAATACATTATGCTACAATTACTAAAGATAAAATTGATTGCTTTTCAATAGGCTCATCATTAAAAGGACTTACATCAGTATGTGATGGTGCTAAATATCCAGGTGTAGAAGGACTTATTAAACTTGCTAATAATGTAAAAAATTTGCTTGGTCATAATGTATACATTACGTATGCAGCTGGGTGGGATGAGTATAATTCATCTGAGTTAGATTGGAGTATGGATTCTTTATGGGCATCAGATAGTATTGATTTTGTGGGTATTAATGCATATTTCCCACTAACTGAAAAGTCACAAAGTGAAATAGGATATAATATAGACACTATAGTCAATGGATGGAATAGTGGTGAGGGTTATGACTATTACTATGCAGATTCAGCAAGAAAGACCAAACAAATTAAATATAATAAAAAGCTATCTGCATGGAAAAATATTGAATTATGGTGGCAATCTAGTCATCAGAGATCAGATGGATCTAATAGTTTATGGGTACCTAAATTAAAGAAAATATGGTTCACTGCCTATGGATTTAGCAGCATGGATGCCTGTGCTTCACAGCCATATGTTTTTTATAATAAAAATAATACATCACCTAATTTACCATTAGAATCATGGGGCAATGTAGATTTTCAGGCACAATATTCTGCAATATTTGGCACTGTTAAACGATGGGCTACTTCCAGTGTAGTGGATCACATGTTTCTATGGTATTGGGATGTTAGGCCATATCCATTTTTTCCAGCACTTTACAATGTTTGGGATGATACAGAAAACTGGATGTTAAGCCATAGCATTCAAGGAAAAATTGGATCATTAACTCTAAACAGCATTGTGCAATATTTATTTAAAAGAAGTGGTATAAAAGTTGACACATTGGGATTAGCTGACTATGTACATGGACTTATAATTAACAGTGAAATAACTCTAGGTGAGATTATTGATGCTCTTAGATTTTTTTATTTTTTTGATATTGCACAACGTCAAGATGGGAGTGTAGTTGCAACATCAAATCTTACTCCACGACATTTTATAATATCCAATAATGATTTACTCTGGTTGCAAGATAAAAATGTTTTATCAATACGTAGAGTAGGATACAGTTCATTGCCTAAATCTATAATGCTTAATTATTTTAGTAGCATTAATAACTATGCCACTATAACAACAAATGCAAAACTAGATGATGCATCATCAACTATAAAACATACCAAGAATCTGACAGTTTTAATGCCTGTGGCACTTATTGATGCCTATGCAAACTCTATGGCTGAAGCAATATTAGAGAAAATATGGGTTGAGCGTAATATATACTTGCTAAAGTTGCCACTACAATACTGTTATTTAAGTATTGGTGATGTTATTGAATTTATGGCAGGCAATGATAAATATGTGTTGCGTATTGTGGATATAAGACAAGGTAGTTCCTTGAGGATACAAGCAGTACAGCATGTTAAGCAGACACTATATGGATGGGCTGCTGAGGTAATAAATGTTAATTATAAATCCAGTGCTAGTATTGGTACTCCTAGTTTGATATTTACAGTTGTTGATTTGCCAAATGTGAGTGGCATTGGTGGTTTGACAATGGCCGTGTGTTCAGAATCTAAGGATTGGTCTGGCGCAATAGTATATGTTGCTAGAGGTAAAGATAGCTCTTTTGAGCAATTAGCAAATATAGAAACACCAACAACAATGGGCTTTACTGTTAATAAATTGGGTGATCCTGATAGTGTTTGCACAATTGATAATATAAACTCACTTCTTGTAACACTACATTATGGATTGTTAGAGAGTGTTGATATAGATGAATTTCTTGATGGTGCAAATACTGCATTAGTTGGCGATGAAATAATTCAGTTTCAAAGTGTTGAGTTGTTAGCTGAGGACACATATAAATTAACTAATTTGCTTCGTGGTAGATTGGGCACAGAGGATTGTGTAACAAAACATATGGTAAATGATCGTTTTATATTGTTAGATAAAAATGCTGTATTTTTTGCTATGAATAAAAAAGATATAGGTTCTGAGTTTATTTTTAAAACATTGGCAATTGATCAAATGGCAGCTAATTCTGCTCACACAACAAGTTTACAAGATATAAATGCACATAATGTATTAAAATTAACATATGTTGCTAATGCATTAAAACCTTACTCAGTGGTAAACATAAGTAGTAAGAAAAACAGTGATAAATCTATTGATATTAGCTGGGTACGCAGATGTCGTGTGAATGGTGAATTGAGGGATTTTGTTGATGTAGCACTAGATGAAGATTATGAAAGATATGATGTTGACATAATAAAAGATAATACAGTAAAAAGAACTATGCAAATTGATGTGTTACATAATACAATAAAACAAAAAACCATTCAAATGGCTGATGAGAAAACACTAGATGGATCATGTTATTTAAAATATACTTATGAACAACAAATAGCAGATTTTGGTGCAGAAATTTCATCATTGCATTTGTCAGTATATCAAATGTCTAGCTTGGTAGGAAGGGGATTGGTTACAAATAAGATTATTCAGGTGCCAAAATAACCTAGTAATATAGTTTAACTTTTTCTATGCTGACTGGTGTAGCTGACAACCATAAGTATTAATACTGATGTATTTAAAGACAATGGTTTTGTTATTTTGTTAAAATAACTTAGCAATATGATTTTGTTTCCATGTTAATTAACCATGCAAGAAGGTCTAGAGAAATTAACTATGCATTTAAATTGTAGATGACAATTGCTTGCATTATGTCATCCAATTATTTTGAGCAGCAGAATTAGTAAATGAGCTCTAAGTCTACTCTTTGTTTGCTAATTTTTGGTAGTCATTAGATGAGAGTAAATTTTCCCAGGCTAAGGTAATATTGTCTACTTTAGCTTTAAAGATCCATCCATTTCCATATGGGTCAGTATTTATTAATTCTGGCGAATCATTTAGAATTGTATTAAATACCACTAGCATACCATTAACTGGTGAATATACACTGCTAGCTGCTTTTACTGATTCTACTACTACAACTTCTTTGTCTTTCTCTAAGATATTAGAAGCATTATCCATGTCAATATATACAATATCACCTAGTAAATGCTGTGCACAATCAGTGATTCCCACAACAATATAATCTTTTTCTTTGCGTACCCACTCATGTGTAGGAGTATATTTTAAATCTGCATTTATTTTAAACATTGTATATCCTCCTAACTTATAATTGTATTAAAAATAGCCAATAGTTATGTTTAATTATTATTGTTTTTTGTTAAACAGCAATTAGTCTAGAGTTTATAAATTAATAATTACAAAAACAAAGCTGATAGTTTTCAATATTAGGATAATTACACTATTTTGACAATGTTTTATTTCCAGCAATGTAGGTATATTTTTAAGTTAAGAATACTAAATTATGCACATAGGCTTTTATTAGACTTCCAAAGAAATCAACATTTATCAAGTCGCCAGGTTTAACATTAGATTTTACATACATTTGTCCACCTGTGCAGTTAGCATTAGGCATGAATGCTGCACTGGTTATAGCACCTATTTTAATGCCAGCTGTATTGAATACAGTATTATTATTTCTAGGTATTCTTTTTTTGCTAAGTTTAAATCCTATGCGTTTATATTCTGTGCCATGTTGAATTTGATTCTGTATTTTATTACTGTTATAACAATCAGTGCTTTTAATTAACCAGCTTAAGTTGGCCTCAACTGGTGATATTTTATCATTTATATCGCTACCACACAAAGGATATCCAGCTTCTAAACGCAAGCTATCTCTGGCAGCTAGACCGGCTGGTTGAACTTTGTCCATGTTTAAAAGTAGATTCCAAAGTTTAACTACAGCATTATTTGTAATGCTTAACTCAAAGCCATCTTCTCCCGTATATCCTATACGAGTTACACCAATTTCAATGCTATCCCATTTAGAATAAAGCATCTCAAATTTTTTAGGTATGATAATGTTTGGTATAGCATTTCTTAACACTTCTTTCGATTCAGGCCCTTGCAGTGCAATTAATGATTTATTTAACACATTGATTATTTTGAAGTGTTCTTTAAGCCATGTAATGCATTTAATTGCACCATTAGCATTGATTACAGCATAGAAGGATTCATTAGATAATTTTGTTACTATCCAATCATCTATTATACCACCATTTTTGTTTAGAATTACAGTGTATTTTGCTTTATTTATTGGTGTGTTATGAAATAAAGAAGGTGTTATTTTTTTTAGGATTTGTATAGCATTAGGATCTGTGATTAGCAATTGTGGCATGTGTGAGACATCAAAAATAGAGGCATTTTTTCTAGTCCAATTATGCTCTTCAATAGCACCATATTTTTTATAGTAAACAGGAAGTAAATAGTCAGCAAATAAAGACATTTTTGCTGCTTTATCTTGATGATATTGATATAAAAATGTTTTTTTTATTTCCATTGTATATATCTCAGTAATTAACTTTTGGTTAGAATAACATCTATAACTATAAAAATATCTGGATAGTAATACAAATTAATATTTAATTACTTAGTAAATGTTGTTTTTTAATTTTATCAACTAGCATGAGGTATGTTGTTAAAATTTTTGATCTATTTCAATTATCCACAGATAGTCTAAGGAGATATGAGTAACGTTATTCAAGTTGATATTATTTGTTTATAAGGCTTGGCTAGCAATAAATTAGAAAAATTGGTTAAAAATTGTTGACAATGTTGTTTTTATGCTTACAATTAATCACATAGAAAGTTGACTGTATTTAAGTTAAGCAGTTTTTTGATAGTGTGAATTTTAAATAGATAGCCAACACAAAGGCAGTGACTAGTAAATTTTTTTGGATTATCATTTATGATGATATGTTTCAAACTCAATTTGAGAGTTTGATCCTGGCTCAGAATGAACGCTAGCGGTAGGCTTAATACATGCAAGTTGAACGTGCCTTCAGTTTACTGAAGGCAAGTAGCAGACGGGTGAGTAATGCTTGGAAATCTACTCAGAAGACATGAATAACTATCAGAAATGGTAGCTAATACAAGATAATACCCTGAGGGGGAAAGGTTTATTCCGCTTTTGAATGAGTCCAAGTTAGATTAGTTAGTTGGTGGGGTAAATGCCTACCAAGACGATGATCTATAGCTGGTTTGAGAGAATGATCAGCCACACTGGAACTGAGACACGGTCCAGACTTCTACGGAAGGCAGCAGTAGGGAATCATGGACAATGGGCGCAAGCCTGATCCTGCCATACCGCATGAGTGAAGAAGGCCTTAGGGTTGTAAAGCTCTTTTAGTGGGGAAGATAATGACGGTACCCACAGAAAAAGTCCCGGCTAACTTTGTGCCAGCAGCCGCGGTAATACAAAGGGGGCAAGCGTTATTCGGAATTACTGGGTGTAAAGGGTGTGTAGGTGGTTTAGTAAGTTGAAAGTGAAATTCCAGAGCTTAACTTTGGCATTGCTTTCAAAACTACTATAACTAGAGTTAGATAGAGGGTAACAGAATTCCTAGTGTAAAGGTGGAATTTGTAGATATTAGGAGGAATACCAGAGGTGAAGACGGTTGCCTGGGTCTATACTGACACTGAGACACGAAGGCATGGGGAGCAAACAGGATTAGATACCCTGGTAGTCCATGCTGTAAACGATGAGTGCTAAATGTCAGGGTTTTTACCTTGGTATTGTAGCTAACGCATTAAGCACTCCACCTGGGGATTACGGTCGCAAGACTAAAACTCAAAGGAATTGACGGGGACCTGCACAAGCGGTGGAGTATGTTGCTTAATTCGATGCAACGCGCATAACCTTACCCTTTCTTGACATGAAGAACTAAATCCATTTTAACAGATGGCCTCAGTTTGGCTGGGTTCTTCACAGGTGTTGCATGGCTGTCGTCAGCTCGTGTCGTGAGATGTTGGGTTAAGTCCCATAACGAGCGCAACCCCTATCTTTAGTTGCCAGCGAGTAATGTCGGGAACTTTAAAGAAACTGCCAGCGATAAGTTGGAGGAAGGTGGGGATGACGTCAAGTCATCATGGCCCTTATGAGGGGGGCTGCAAACGTACTACAATGGCAACTACAATGAGAAGCAATATTGTGAGATAAAGCAAATCTCTTAAAAGTTGTCTCAGTTCAGATTGTTCTCTGCAACTCGGGAACATGAAGTAGGAATCGCTAGTAATCGTGGATCACCATGTCACGGTGAATACGTTCTCAGGTCTTGTACACACTGCCCGTCACGCCATGGGAGCCGTCCATACTTTAAAGTGGCAATTCAACCTGTTTTTCAGGAGATAACCACTCACAGTGGGGGCGACAACTGGGGTGAAGTCGTAACAAGGTAACAGTAGGTGAACCTGCGGTTGGACTACCTCCTTACTTTTAAGAATAACTAAACATCTTATGGTGTTGAAATTATTCTCATATGGTCACTGTCTTTGTGTTTGTTATCTAAATTTTATTCACAATTATATAATTATATTTTCATTAATTACTTTCTTTTTATTGCCATATTTCAATCAGTTTGTTATAGCTGAATCTATATTTGCACTATTCCTTTATTTTTAATATGCAATTTTCTATTCTAGATTTCAACTCACCTACACCTAGTATTTGAATTATCTTAAAGATTTCAGGACCATTTTCTTTGCCAGTTATTGCTAAACGTAAAGGTAAAAATAAATTTTTACCTTTTTTACCAACTGTAATACCAATTAAATTTATCCATAACCCAACACTTTTCATGGTTATATTAGCTTTATCCAACCAGTTATTGGGTATTTTTTCTAATGCTATATTAAGCAACTCTTTGTCTAATCTATCTAAAACGTTTGATACAGGAAGCAAACCATCTAGAATATCAAGCCAAGCGCTAATCTCATTTATATTATTTATATTAGCACATAATAAATTCCACTTATCACTACTCAACCTTGCAGATAAATCACTGGACAATCTAGAGCAAATCTCACTATAATGAGTGTTATGTATAACCTTGGTGTTAACTTGATAAATATCCTTAACATTTATTTTTGTTAAACCACCTCCATACCATCTAATATCAAAATTTTTAACAATTTCTTTTATAGAACAGTATAATCTACAATTATAATGAGAATGTCCAATAGCAGTGAGATAGTTAATAATTGCTAATGGCAAAATGCCATTGTTTCTTAAAGATGATAAGCTATACTCATTAACTCCTTTTCTTTTAGAAATTTTTCCTTCTTCAGGAGAAATTAATGACAAATGAGCTAATTTTGGTTGTTTAACACCAAGAGATTCAAACATTTGTATTTGTAATGCTGTATTGGTAATATGATCTTCGCCACGTATAATATCAGTAATACCATGTAAAATGTCACTAATCACAGATATTAACAAATAGGTATAAACACCATTGCTTCTGATAACTATTGGATCAGATATTTTTGTTGGATTAAATTTAACTTCACCACGTACAAGATCATGCCAAACTATTGGTTTATCATAAGACATTTTAAAACGCCAATGTGGTTTTTGGCCATTATCTTCATATTGCCTTTTTTTGCTATCAGTTAGTTTAAGTGCTTCTCTGTTGTATATAGGTGGCAAACCAGAGCATATTAAATGTTTGCGTTTTAATTCAAGCTCTTCTTTAGTTTCATAACATGGATATAGAAAACCCTGTTTTTTCAAGAATGTTACTTTTTCTGAGAAGGCATCATTCTGATTGCTTTGCTTTTCTGAAAAATCCCAATTTAACCCAAGCCATTTTAGTTCTTTATATATAGCATCTTCATATTCACGAGAGCAACGCTCTTTATCTGTGTCATCAATTCTAAGAATAAATTTTCCATTATTTGTACGTGCATACAGCCAACATAGTAATGCAGTTCTAGCATTTCCTAGATGTAAAAAACCAGTTGGACTTGGAGCAAATCGAGTTATAATTTGATTTATGTTATTTTTATCTTTTAAATTTTGCATAAATTTTTTCTCAAATTTTGCATAAAATAGGTTAAAATAATAACTTAATTCTATGAATTATTACTAAACAAGTCAAAATACTTTTTGATCAATTTCCTAACAAAAAATTTTTGGAATGTTTAATTAAAATATGATAAATGTTTTGTTTAACAATGATTTTGGGATTTTATATAATAATTTATTCCAATAGATTTTTCTCAAAATATATACAGATGATCTATATAGAAATGTAATCACCGCAAGCTGTAATTTAATGAGCAAATTATCAATGTTGTATGGTTATTTTTTATCTTTATTTTCTAGATATTTTATGTTCTACTGAAAATTATGAATATAATTAAAGCACTATGCTTACACATAGACAAACTAACATTTTTGATGCTGTGATTTTTACCCTTATTGTTACTGGAATAGTAATGTCATTTTTTATATCAGGATACTGGCACAATGCTGCACTAAGCAGAATGATTGTTAAAGATATACATATATTAGAGCAAGCTATTCATTTATTTCATGAATCATATAATTATTTTCCTGGTGATATGCCAGATGCTACTAAATATTGGGATGTTAGTAAATTTAACAAACACTGTATTTATTGGGATGTTGTTAGTGGCACTGAAAATCAATTTACAAAAGGCATTAATGGTAATGGTAATAATATGATGAAATGGAGTAATTTTGGAGGATCAACAGAGGGAATGATTATAAAATCTGATAATACTGATTCATTTTATGAAATCACAGCTGCTCCATGTCATCTAAAGCTTGCAGGGGTGCTTAATCATACTAAAATTGAACCTGTGGTTCTAAATGGATATAATATTGGTGATAACCATAGAATTAGTGGTATAAAAATTGCAAAAGACAATTTCTTGGCGACACATCATAATAGAGATGGTCAGTATGAAATAATACTCTCAAGGATGCATTCTTGGGTATCTGCTGTGGATAATTCTAAGAAATATAGATATTCATTAAACAATACAAGCATGAATGCAAAGCAGTTGTATATGATAGACAATAAAATTGATGATGGAAAACCTGGTACAGGTAAATTACAGTGTGTTACAAAAATTACTAATGCTAAAAATTGTATAATAAATTATAATGACAGCACTTGTAATGGTTTGTCATCATGTTGTAGTGATTATGAAATAATAGATGGTGAATACCATTGCAATACTGATAGCAGCTATATGATTAGTGAGAAAAGCAGAAATGTAGGATATGTGCACTACACAAGTCCTTTATTGCAAAAACCATATAAAGATCCTTATGATTTCCTGCATAAAGAATAGGAAATTATTTAGTAATAAATCTAGTTTGTAAAGCAAATAATAATCCAGCTGCAGTAATCTTATTAAAAGTTGTTAATCAATTAATTTAGCAGAGTTGCAGAGATTTTACTCATGCATTATCTGTAGGATTAAGTTTTATTTAATTAAAAATATTCTCTATCTTTGCTGAGTTAAATTCATTGATTTATATATTTTACACTTTCTTATTTTGTTGATTGTATTGAATTATATTAAAATTTAGCAATTTATCTTCTAACCATTCTAAAAATACCCTACTTATGGTTTAATTTAAATTAAGTTATTATTGTTGGAGATTGCTGTTAAGTGCACTAATTCCAGGTAGCAATTTACCTTCTAACCACTCTAAAAACGCCCCACCTGCGGTTGAAAGATGCATAATTCCATTTTTATTATACTTATGGTTAGCAGCAGAAAAAAGAACAGCTGATATGGCAGATAGTGTATCACCGCCACCAATTACTACTACAGCACCTTTGGCATAAGCACTGCATATTGTCATAGCCATGACAATACAGCCATTGCTAAACTCTTTCTTTTCAAACACACCTACCGGACCATTCCATATTATAGAATGTGCTAGTATGATTTTTTTTCTAAAAAAATCAATTGTCTTTGGGCCAATGTCTTGTATTACTGTGTCTGCAGGCACTGACTCAATGTTAACAGCCATCACACTACCACTTTTGGAAGAAACCATAACATCAATAGGCAGTATAAGTTTTAATGCTATTGATGATTTTAGAATATTTTTTGCTTCTTGTACATATTCTGGCTCATAAAATGATGCTCCTACGCTATAACCTTTAGCAACTAGAAAAGTGTTAGCCATTGCACCAGCAATTAAAAGATTTTCAACCTTAGCACCTACACCTATAAGAGTATTAAGCTTCGTTGATACTTTACTACCCCCTATAATAGCTAGTCGTGGCCTAGACTGTTTACTTAATGATTGTTGCAAAGATTTAACTTCAGATTCTAAGTACAGACCAGCAAATGATGGCAGGAATTCTGTAATAGCATGTATAGATGCATGTTTCCTATGTGAGCACGAAAAAGCTTCATTAACATATATATCACCCATTTTGGCCAATTCTTTTGCAAATGCCTTGCCATTTTTTTCCTCCTCTGGAGAAAATCTTAAATTTTCAAGCATTAGTATTTTTGTTTCAGATTTAAATTTATTGCATACAGCATCTGCATTAAAAGTATGCATAAATTTTATGTCTTCCTCTGTTATTCTACATTCATTATAGAGCATTGCATGTAAATATGCCCTTATATCTTTGAATAAATTATATAACGACATTGATGTTATTGTTTTTCCTCTAGGTCGCTGGAAGTGGGATAAAATTATTATTTTAGCATTTTTTTTAAGCAATGCCCTAATTGTTGGTATAATAACATCAACCCTTGATATTGATTGATTGTTTATTGTTGTATTTAGATCATTTTGTAATTTTTTATTGAATTTATTTATATACTCCAATTCACTTGCTGATAAGTTTAGATCTATGCGCAGTAAAACAATTGTTTTTTTCCAATTACGCTCAGATGATAATAGTTCTGTGGATAAGCATTTCATGTAAAGATTTCTGATTTTTTGAAGAAAAGGTCTATTTCTTTGGCTGCATTTTCTATGCTATCAGATCCATGTACTGTGTTAGCATCAATACTTTTTGAAAAAGTTGCTCTAATTGTTCCAGCAGCAGCATCTTTAGGGTTGGTTGCTCCCATGAGATTGCGATATTTAATCACTGCATTATCGCCAGATAAAACTTGCAGCACTACTGGTCCTTGAAGCATATAATTAACTAAATCATCAAAAAATGGCTTGTCTTTGTGTATATCATAGAATTTTTTAACAAGCTTTTCATTGAGTAAAACCATTTTTTGTGCAACAATCTTCAGACCAATATCTTCAATCATTTTATTAATTGATCCAGTAATATTTTTTGATACTGCATCAGGTTTAAGTATAGAAAGAGTTATTTCATTCATGTAATTTTCTAAAAATTATAATATAAAAAATTATATTACATTTTATAAATATATCTAGGATTTTTAACATGAAAAGACATAAAGCTAGGATTTACCAATCTGATGATATGTATATTGGTGCAAATATTAAGTTAGATATACGAAATACTTATTATTGCATAAAAGTTATGAGATTAAAGTGTGGTGATCAAATTGTTATTTTTAATGATATCAATGAGTGGATTGCTAGCTTATTGAGCATAAGCAAAAGAGAGGTATTGCTGCAAATAAAAAAACCTACAGGAAAGAAAAATGTTAGTAATGGTGTCTCACTTTTTATTTCAGTGGTTAAGGAGAAAAGTATGAAAATTGCATTAAGACAGTGTGTTGAACTTGGTGTAGATAATATAATACCAGTACTTACTGAATATAATGTTGCTATGTTTAATGCACAAAGATCAGCAATGCATATCATTGAAGCATGTGAACAATCGGGTAGATTGTCCATACCAAAGTTACTCCAAGCAACTACATTTTTAGAACTTATCAATAGTACAATTTTTAATAAGCATACAGTTATCTGGTGCTATGAGCATGTAAAGAAAACAATGACAAAAGTTAATAGCATCATTGAATCTAGTGAGCAAATAGGAGTACTTATTGGACCAGAGGCAGGCTTTAGCAATACAGAAGCCAGCATGCTTAAGCAAAAAAAAAATGTTATTGAGGTTGGTTTGGGTAGTAATATATTAAGAGCTGATACAGCTGCAACCACAGCACTATCGTGTGTATTATTTCTCAAAAAACAATGGCAAGAACCAAAAGTTCTTGAATAAAACATAATAAAAAGTAAATGTTATTGTAAAGTAAACGATAAGTTTTGACCCAAGTAGTGTGCATGAAAAGATTTATTTTTTACTAAAGAGTGTAACTGAATTACCATGAGCCATTGACATACATTGCATTAAGGTTTAAAATTTTTAATGTTAACTATCACCTAATTTTAAGGCTTAACTATGTTGTTTAAACAAACTCACACAGCTACAGCATCATCAGCTAAGTATGATGTAGGCTTAAGAGAGTATACTTTATCTGTTTACAGATATATGTCAATAGCTTTACTAATAACAGCCATTTCAGCTTTTGCAGTAGCAAGCATGCCTAAAATATTTTATTTAGTACACTCCACTCCAATAGGATGGCTGTTTTCATTAGCACCAATAATATTTGTTATTTATTTTACATCTAGAATTCACACTATGCCACTATCTATGGCACAAAATTGTCTTTGGGGTTTTTCTGGGGTTATGGGTGTATCACTTTCATCATTGTTGCTAGTTTTTAAAATTGGTGGCATGGCTAAAGCATTTTTTATCACAGCATCAATGTTTGGTGCAATGAATATATATGGACACACTACAAATAGAGATCTGACAGAGCTTGGATCATTTATGATAATGGGGCTTATTGGTATTTTAATTGCTTCATTAGTTAATATTTTCGCCCGTAGTTCAGCTATGCAATTTGCTATTTCTTTCATTTCAGTTATTGTTTTTACTGGATTAACGGCATATGATGCACAAAAAATTAAATCACTTTATTATCAGTATTCTGATTCAGAACAAGGTGCAAAAATGGCAATAATTGGTGCATTAAATTTGTATTTTGATTTTATCAATATTTTTATTAGCATGCTTTATTTAATGGGTGATAATAAAAGATAGTTTAATGACAGAAAATACTGTTAGTGAGCAAGAGTTTTTAAATAATATAGTAAATTACAATTTTTCTAATCTGCACATGGACTCCAGAGCTGTAAATCCTGGAGATCTTTTTATTGTAATGAATGATGCTAATTTTAAGGCATCTGTTTTTATTGAACATGCAGTAATGCAGGGTGCTGCAATAATTGCTATAAATAATATATATATCAATGATGTATTATTGCAAAAATATGCAAATGTAATATTCATAAGATCTGAAGATACTAGATTATTTGCTGCTAAATTATCACGTATATTTTATAAACCTAATATTGAAAGAATTGCTGCCATAACAGGGACAAATGGTAAAAGTTCTGTTGTTTCATTTATGCATCAAATTCTTTCTTTATTAGGTGAAAAGTCACTTACCATAGGTACTATGGGAGTTGTAATGAATGAAACAAATATAAAATTAAATATCCCTAATCTCACAACTCCAGATATTATTTCAATTAATAAAGTGTTGAGTAATGCTGCTGAGAATGGTGCTGTATATGCAGCAATAGAGGCATCAAGCCATGGTATTGATCAACAGAGAATTGTTGGTTTGCCTATAGATATTGCAGCCTTTACTAATCTATCTCACGATCACATGGATTATCATAACAATATGGAATCATATTGGCAGGTAAAAAAGGAGCTTTTTACCAAATTTTTATTACCAAATGGCACTGCTATAATTAACAGTGAATCTATTTATATGGAAGACTTAAAAAATACTTGCATAAAACGTAAATTGCAGACTATTTCATATGGCAGAGATGGTGATATATACTTAATTAAACATAATAAAATTGATGGCTGGCAATCTAAAATATCACTAAACATATGTGGTGAGTTGTGTAATTTCCAAACTTCTTTAATTGGGGCATTTCAAATACAGAATTTAATGTGTGCAGTTGCTGCATTATTGCCATGGGGATTTAGTCCTAAATCTATCTCTAAAATGTTGTCAGAAGTAAAAAATTTAGCTGGTAGAATGAGTTTAATAAAGAGTTCTAATGGTGATGTCATTGTTGATTATGCACACAACCCTAATGGTGTTTTATATGCATTAAAAAGTGCTAAAGAGTATGTAGATGTTATGAATAAAATTGTAACAATTGTAGGTTGTGGTGGTGATCGCGATAAAGAAAAAAGACCTATTGTTGGTGAGATTGTGTCAGCTTACAGTGATTTTATTATTATTACAGATGATAATCCACGTACTGAAAATCCCAAGAGAATAAGAAAAGATATTATTGCAGGCATAAAGACAAATAGCAATGTGCTGGAAATGCCAGATAGACAAGAGGCAATAAAGTATGGTCTATCAATGCTAGGTAAAGGTGATGTGCTAATGATTTTAGGCAAAGGTCATGAAAAATATGGCACTACAGAGGGCCTAGCAGATAAAAATGATATCAATGTAACAAAAAGCTTGTTATTTTCTAATATCTAATGATTGACTATTTTCAAGCATTATCTTTCTTTCATTAGCTGCTGCAATTGCTACTAATTTAGCAATAATTTTATACATAGGATCATTTAATTTCTCTAGTTCATCTTTAAAAGTTGCACCTAATTGATTCAAATTATCACCTGCATTTTTATTCTTATTGCTACGGGCTATAAAAGTTATAAGATTGCCAGCAACTAACAGTGCTATATGTTCTTTTGGTGCAGTGTTATCAAATTCATTGGTTGGGATTGCTTCTTGTATAACAACACTATCAACTATACTTTGATGCTTTATCTTATGCATACTGTCCCTATTTTTTTTATTCATGGCCATAATATCATCACCTGATTTGGCAATAAAGATGCCCATGCCATGACTTCCATTATTTGCTTTAACAAAAACAGCTGGTCTGCTTTTTACACCATGAGATTTATATGCTTCTGATATTTGTTCTATTGTTTGGTTTATTTTTTCAGCTAGCAAGTCTATATTAGCTCGCTCTTTAAATGAAATTCCATGGCAACTTGTAGATATTGCAGAAAAAAACCATGGATCTAGAGCAAATTCTTTTGCAAAATTCATACAAACATTGTTATATATATCAAAAGATTTACTTTTTTGTCGGTTGTGCCATCCAAATACTTGTTCAGGAAATATTTTATGTTTAAGTTTAGCTGGCAAGTCTATTGTACCACTAGTTAAATCAGTGTTTAATAATAATGCATCTGGATTATGAATAGCAGTATTATGCAAAACATATTCAGTTTTTTCCATTGCATGTATTGTTATTTGTTCTCCATTACCTAATGGTATTGTGATATCTTCTGTAATCATTGTACTGCCAATTGCACAAGACAATCCAGATATCTTAATTATTTTTTGTATTGCTAGCACATTTTTTAAATACATTATATTTCTTGTGTAATTCTCTGGAATTATTAGAATATTCTGCACTTTTGCATTATGGAAAAATTCACTAAAGCTTTGTGAGGTTTTAATGCGAGATTTTTGTGATAAGTTATTAAAACAAGCTGGGAAGAAGTTAATGTCCACAGGGGCAATTTTGCTACCACTGCTACGTATATCAGCAGATATATAAATATTTGGCTCTAGTTTTGTTTTTTCATTATCTAGCCATTCATTAATCTTTATTAAATTTTTTTGTAAACTATGTAATAATTCCATTGCTTTAGATAGTATTTTTAACTAAAATTTTTACTTTGAGAATTCTCTAGAAAGAAGATATTATCATAACAGCTATGCTTATCAAATAAAATAAAAATAACAAGCAACAATACTAATTACATATAATATATGTTGAGCAAGATAAAGCATTTTTTTATTGGTTTTGATCTGGTGCTAATAATAGCATTTATTGTTTTACTTGCTATTGGCATAATAGAACAATACTCTGCAGCACATGGTAATTTAAGGCCATGGGCATATCGTCATATAGTTGTAGCAATTATTTTTATACCACTCTTTTTGCTTATAGTTTTTATACCTAACAGTAAAATACAGTCATCCTCATATAGTGTATATATAATATCTTTACTTGCTCTTATTTATTTAGCATTGTTTGGTTCACAAATTATGGGTGCAAGCAGATGGATTAAATTTAAATATTTCAACATACAGCCATCAGAAATTTGCAAAATTGCTATTATTATGGCATTAGCAAGATATTTTAACTCACTAAATAGTTATGCTATAAACAAGTATTATTATATGGTTTGGGCAATTATATTAGCGTTATTTCCAACTTTGTTGATATTTCTTCAGCCAAATTTTGGTACTTGTGCTATTATTATTTTTATTACCACTATTTTATTTTTTGCCAGTGGTATTGCATTAAAGCATCTTTTTACTATGTTTTTTGCAGCATTAGGAATGCTTCCTATTATATGGTATATATTACATGATTATCAGAAAAAACGTGTACTTAGTTTTTTTAATCCAACTAGAGATCCACTTGGATCATCATATAATGCTATTCAATCACAGATTGCAATAGGTTCAGGTGGTTTATGGGGTAAGGGATTTTTACATGGAAGTCAGAGCCAGCTAGACTTTTTACCAGAAAAGCAAACTGATTTTATCTTTACAATATTGTTAGAAGAATTTGGTATGTTTGGTGGTATATTGTTTATAATATGTTATTGTATAATAATATCTAGAATAGCTAAAATTGCAAATCAATCAGATATCATGTTTAATAGATTAGTTGCTATTGGTATAGCTGCTATGTTATTTGTTCATATGTTTATAAATATTGGTATGGTAATTGGTATTTTGCCAGTTGTTGGAGTTCCATTGCCATTAGTGTCTTATGGTGGAAGTTCCCTATTAGGAAGTCTCTTGAGTTTAGCACTTTTGATAAATATAAATAAATATAACAAAGGTGTTATTAGTAAATGAAAATTATTTTTGTTTTTATCTTGTTAATAGCAGTATGTTCCACATTGCTATCATTTACCATAATGTTGAATAGTGGATCTAATGAGATAAAGGAAATGGTTATTGTTGATCCTGGTGATACACTTAGGAAGATAGCTAGCAATCTTGTGGAAAAACATATAATACGAAATAAAACAACTTTTATGATTGTTACATATATCTTGCAAAAGCAACATTTACTTAAGCCAGGGAAATATGTAATGCAATCTAATAATATACTAAAAATTATCCAATCTCTTTCAGAGCGTGATGCATTAGTGCATAAGATTACTATTCCTGAGGGTTTAACTACATATCAAATACTAGATATATTACAAAAAAAAGAAGAATTGTTTGGTACTTTGAGTAAGGATATTAATGAGGGAGAATTGTATCCAAGCACTTATTATATTAGGCATGGCGATAATATTAATTCATTAGTTAATGCAATGAAGCAGCAAATGTATAATACTGCTGAGAAGCTTTGGCATGAACGAAATATGTCAATACCTATAGCAAATAAAAAAGATGCCATAATTCTAGCATCAATCATTGAGAAAGAGGCTGCAAATAATGATGAAAAAAGTGAGATATCTGGTGTGTTTATAAATAGATTGTATAAAAAAATGAAGTTACAATCTGATCCAACTGTAATATATGCATTAACTAATGGTAGATGGGATTT
This sequence comes from Candidatus Xenohaliotis californiensis, assembly GCF_963930935.1. Classification (NCBI taxonomy): domain Bacteria; kingdom Pseudomonadati; phylum Pseudomonadota; class Alphaproteobacteria; order Rickettsiales; family Anaplasmataceae; genus Candidatus Xenohaliotis; species Candidatus Xenohaliotis californiensis. The sequence continues at coordinate 43,272 of NZ_CAWVOK010000033.1, read as the reverse complement.
GAATCGTACATTGACAAAAAAAGATTTACAAATACCATCAGAGTATAATACTTATTATATTAGTGCACTGCCCCCTGCTCCAATAACCAATCCTGGATATGAATCAATAAAAGCTGCCTTACATCCCAGCAAAACAGATAATTTATACTTTGTTTCAGATGATGGTTGTCATATTTTCTCCAAAACTCTCAAAGAGCATAATGCAATAAGAAGGAAAATCAAACTCAAAAATATAGAACAAGCTGCAGGGTAGCATTATTGCCATAATGGTTGTGTTGCTTTAGCCATCTCTCTTGCACATTTGTCAGCTTTATTGTTAAACTTATTATTTGCATGTGCTTTTACCCATTGCCAATCAACATTTAAAGAGTTATCCAAAAAGCTAAGTTTTTCCCAAAGATCTCTATTTTTTACTAGTGTTTTATTCACTGTAGTCCAATTGTTTTTCTTCCATTTTGTAATCCATTCCGTTATACCTTTTTTTACATAATTACTATCTGTGTGAATTGTTACTGTTTCAGCTGCAAATCTTTTACCAGTTACGCAGTATTGCAATCCCATAATAGCAGCAGTAAGTTCCATAATGTTATTAGTTGTAATATTTTTAGATGAGTCACAAATAGTCTCAATTTCTGTGTTGTCATCAGCTACAAACACAATAGCCCAGCCACCATAGCCTGGATTGCCTAAACATGAGCCATCTGTATATACAGTAATATGTGAATATTTACTCATTATTGTTTGACTTAAATGTATAAAAATTTTATTATTATCTACTATTAATAACAATAAGCTATTAATTATATGTCAATAATTGATAATGTCAAATTATACACAAATGATCTGCCAGATAACATTGAGCTCATTGGTGATCTGGCAGTTGATACTGAAGCAATGGGTCTCAAGATCACAAGAGATAAATTGTGTCTTGTGCAACTTAAAGACACAAATGGTAATATATGTCTTGTGAAATTTAATGATAACAACTACTCTGCGCCTAATTTAAAAAAAGTTTTGTCAGACAAGAACAGGGTAAAAATATTCCACTATGCACGTTTTGATGTTGCAGCATTATATTTTTATTTAAATACATGGTCTGAGCCTGTTTATTGTACTAAAATTGCTTCTAGATTGGTTCGTACATATACTTCAGCACATAGTCTTAGAGAGCTTTGCTATGAGCTTCTGGGAGTTAGGCTAAATAAACAACAGCAGTGTTCAAACTGGGGTGCTGAGAAATTAAGCAAAGAACAAATATTATATGCTGCATCAGATGTGTTGCACTTACATAGTCTGCGTGATGCACTAGATCTTCTATTAAGAGAAAATAACAGATATGATCTTGCTAAGCGTTGTTTTGAATGTTTGCATCCAATGGTAGAATTGGATATCAATGGTTGGGATCCTATGGCATTGTTTAATCATTCAGCTTTTCATTCACAACAATTTTAATAAAGTTAGATTTGATATTTTTTTACACTAATGCATTAATAAAAAGATTTATTTTGTTAATTAAGATGTTTGTTGATTTGTTTATCTCTATTAAGTATTAGAATGGTATAGCTATTTTTTAGATTTATGATTTATTATTGCTTTGCTAACATAAAGAAAAAGCATTTTAGGCAAGAGCCAAGAAATAAAAACTAATATTTTAAAAGACCAACCTATGATCAAAACTCTTTTTTTAGCAAACATACTGTGAACAATTAGTGAAGCAACATGTTGAGGTGAGCTGATAGTTTTTGCTGATAGCTTGGGGAATTGATTTTTTAGTGAACCTTTTTGAAAGAATTCAGTATCAACTGGACCAGGGCAGACACATGTAACTGAAATTCCATAATCTTCCAGCTCTCTTCTCAGTGATTCAGAAAAATTTAAAACATAACTTTTGCTAGCAGAGTAAGCAGCCATATTAGCTATTGGACTATAGGCAACAATAGAAGATATATTAACAATATAGCCATGCACACCATGGCTACGCATACTATTTGCAAATAAACTACAAATTAGTGTCAAGGAAACAATATTTAAATTTAACATATCATTAACTTTACTAGCTTCAAGGTCTATGTGGAAGCCATGCAGTGTAACACCTGCACTATTTACCACAATTTCAATATTCATATCATTAACTTTACTAAACAGTTCTAGAGGGCCATTAGAATTTGCTAAATTAACTGCAATAGTTATAACATGCACACCATATATTTCTTCTAATAACTGTTTGGCTTCATTCATTTTATCAGTGCTGCGTGCAGCAATAATTATATCATATCCTATAGCAGCTAGTTCATAAGCAATAGCTAAACCTATACCAGCACTAGAGCCTGTTATTAATGCATAACCCATATACTCCTCAAATAAGACACAAACAAAAAAGGTATGTTAAGATACAAATCAATGTTTTTTATATCAATATATATTAACAATATGATACAATCAAATTAAGTGACACTTATTTTGGCACAAAAATCATCCAAAACAAAGTCAGACAAATCAGTTATTTTTTCACCATTACCAATAGCTCTTATTTTGAGATTATTGTGGTTGCTTATTATATTAACTATAGCACCAGCTTTAGCTGTTCCATCAAGTTTAGTAAGTACTAAGCCAGTAATATTGATTAATGAGAGAAAGTGTCCAACTTGGTTTAAAGCATTCTGTCCAGTTGTGGTATCTAAAACTAAAAGAATATCGTGCGGTGCTTCTGGTATCTGTTTGCTTAATACTCTTGCAATTTTTGCTAGCTCTGCCATAAGATTATTTTGAGTGTGTAATCTACCAGCTGTATCTACAATTAATAAATCATAATAATTATTTAATGCCTTATCTAAAGCTTTATATGCTACACTAGCAGGATCAGCATTTTCACTGCCTGCAAAGAAATCACACTTAGCACGTTCAGCCCAAATACCTAATTGTTCAACTGCAGATGCACGGAAGGTGTCACAGGCAGCTATAAGAGTTTTTAGTCCCATATTTCTATATTTATATGCTATCTTACCAATAGTTGTGGTTTTGCCACTGCCATTAACACCACAAACCATTATAACATATGGTTTGTGGATAAATGAATTCTCTAGTGGTTTAATAGATGGTGTTAATATTGATTTTACATATTGGCTAAGTATTGGGCTAATAATGTTATTTGAATTGACATCCATTTTAGCATTTTTAATACTACTCAGTAGCTCTTGAGTAATCTTGTAGCCAAAATCAGCTTCAATTAATATTTTTTCTATTTTAGATAATGCATCTGCATTTAAGTATGAGCCAGTGCCAAACAAAATATTGTTTATTCTTCTAACAATTGACTTACTATTCAATGACACCTCTTTTTTATTTGTTTTTTTTAATTTTGACAACCACATAGCTAATCCTGTTCAGATAATTCACCAATAAAATTATATAAATAATTTACACTAGACTGTAGTATACCAATATGTACTGCTGCCACAAGTGAGTTGGTATCTATTAAAATTAAGCTTGGTATTGTCTCAATATTTAACCTACTAAATGTTTTAATAACATTGTGCTCTACATCAAAAAATAATCTCAGATTTTTTATATTATTTTGCATATAGAACTCTTTTGCTTGCTGTACAGTAGACCCTATAGCTATTGGCAATATATCAACATTCTGTAGACTAGTCTCTTTGAGATAGGGTGTTAGTTTATTTAATGTTTGCAAACCTTTAATGCAATCCATGCACCAAGTTGACCACAGATATACTAGCACTATTCTGCCTTTTAAATTATCAGAGAAAATTAAATTATTGTCATCATCAGCAACAAAGAATTTAATAGCTACCCTGTTAAATGGTGCAAATAATGAGATGTTATTATTATTGTTTTTGTTATCAACAGCATCTAAATCATTGAATATAAGCATATCATTGCTAGTAGTCACTAAAGCAAAACTTAGGGCAAGTAATATATAAGATATATAAAATTTATTCATAACACAACACACTAAGCATTCATAGAAAATCTATTGTTATTTTATTTATAATGAATAATACTACAAATAATTGGGCTGCAATAAAGTAGCAAAAAAGCAGTAAAATTATTTATATACATGAAAGAGCCCTTTTTTCCATCTGTCTATATAGCTTTTTATATCATGCCGAATTGGTTTTGCTAATAAAAATACTGTAAGCAAATTTGGTACCATAACTATGGTCCAAATATGATCACAGAGCTTGAGAATGCCACTTGCATTACCAGCAATAGCAGCATAAATAGTAAATAATACAAATATTATTTTATATATAAATACTGTTTGTTCACCAAACAAATACATCCATGCCATACTTCCATAGTAACTCCAACCTATTACAGTAGTTAATGCTAGCAAAAATACTGCAATTGTGAGTGTTTTGGAAAAATATGGGTGTACAGTAGAAAAGGCTTCTTTTGCTATTGCAATACCTCGCTCACAATCAACTCCATGTTTAGAGTAGACACCTGTAACAATTACAACCATGCCTGTCATTAAGCACATTAATAGTGCTAACAATACATCTATAAAAGCTGCACAACCTTCTCGAACATGCTCACTAGTCTTTGATGGTGCATGTGCTATTGCAGAAGTTCCACTTCCAGAAGTGGTTGCATACATAGCACGTGCAAAACCAACAACTATAGAACCAGTAATTCCACCTTGAATTGAAGCAGGATTGAATGCATCATGCCAAATAAGTGCAAAAGATGGTAAAATATTTTTATAATGCATTAATAGAACTAAAATAGATGCAAGTACATAAAAGATTGTCATAAATGGTATGACAGTATCAGCAATTTTGGCTATTTTATCTAGCTTAAAAAGAACTATTACAACAACTGGAGTTACAACCATTATTATTGGCAGCAAAGGAAAAGATTTAACATGCATATCTTCAGCTAACATCATAACGGTTTGATTGGTTTGGAAAATAGTTGATGTGCCAACTGATGCAAGGATCATAGTAAATGCATAAATAGTACCAATAACAATTCCTATTTTAGGATAGCCAATTTCACTTAGACCTTTTTTTATATATAAAAAAGGTCCTCCATTAATTGTGCCACTTTTATTGAAGACTCTATATTTATGCCCTAAAGTAACTTCAGCAAATTTAGTGCTCATACCTAGTAATCCAGCAACAATTAGCCACAAAATAGCTCCAGGGCCAGCCATAGCAATAGCAATAGCAACGCCAGCAACGCTGCCCAATCCTAAGGTACTCAGTGCTTCAGTATACACTGCTTGTGTGTGAGAAATTGTTCCTGGATCATTAGGAGCAGTGAACTTATCTCGTATAATGTCCCAAGTGTGAAGTAAAAGTCTTATGCTAACAAATTTAAAAACAAAATTAGATAAAATAAATGCTATAAGCACTAATAGTAAAAGAAATGGAAAGCCATAAATTTTAAAAAAGAAAAATTTTTCAAAAAAAGCATTTATTACATCAATAGAACAATTTAAACAACTAACAAAAGCTTCAAAATTTTTTATAACACTCATTAATATACCGAACTGATTGATTATGATTATTTAAAATTAGCTTTAAAACTGCCAGCTTTGTATCTATCAACATATGATTTTAAATCATTACGAATCATTGGGCTCATAAATAATACACAAAATAAATTAGGTAGCATTACTATAGCCCATATATAGTCACAAAGCTTAATTACATGATCTGCTTCACCAGTTGCTGCACCACACCAAGCAACTAGTAAGAAAATAATTTTATAAAAAATAACTCCTTTATTTCCAAACACATATAAGCATGCCATAGTTCCAAAATAACCCCATCCCATTACAGTAGTAACTGCTAAGAAATACACAGCTATAGTAAGCACTACTGCAAAGTATGGATGCACAGTTTTAAATGCTGCTTTAGTTAATAAAACACCTTTTGCACAGTCTATGTCTTGGTGCACATTTGTAGCAACAATAACTAAGCCAGTCATCAAACACACAGTAAGTGCTAATATTACTTCTAAGAAAACTGTAGTTCCTTCTCTTATAGGTTCTTTTGTTTTAGATGGAGCATGTGCAATAGCAGCAGTACCACCACCAGATTCAGTTGCAAAAACAGCACGAGAGAAGCCAGCTACCATAGAACCAACTACACCACCTACAAAAGCTTGCGGTGCAAATGCATCTTTTATAATTAGCATTAATGATGGTATAAGATTTTTGTAATTAACGGTTAATACAATAATAGAAGCAACAATATAGAATACTGTCATGAATGGAACCACAGATCCTGCTAATTTTGCTATGCTTTTGGCATTACCCAATACAACTATAGCAATAGGAACAACTATAATTAAAGTAATTAATGTTGGGTGGCTAGCAAGCAAGGGAAAATCACTAGATATAACCAAGGCTGCTTGATTGGTTTGGAACATATTAGCAGCACCAAATGAAGTAAGCATCATAGTTACGGCATAAATGGCACCTAATGTAGCACCTATTTTTTTCCAACCTACTTCAGCCATACCTTTGCGCATATAGAGAAATGGACCACCACTAATTAAGCCATCCTCTTTAAAGGTTCTATATTTATGCCCTAAAGTAACTTCAGCAAATTTAGCAGACATGCCTAACCATCCAGCAAACATTATCCAGAAAATAGATCCTGGACCACCAATTGTTATAGCAAAAGCTACACCAGCAACACTGCCTAAACCAACAGTGCTAAGAGCAGCAGTGAATATAGCTTGAGAGTGTGTAATAGAGCCAGGATCATCTAATGATGTGTATTTTCCACGAACTACATCAATACTATGTTTAAATAATCTAATACTGACAAAATTAAATAAAAAATTGCAAGCAATGAAAGCTAAAATTGCAATTAGTATTAAGAAAGGAAAACCATAAATTTTAAAGAATAATATTTTGTCAAGCAAAGTATTGGTGTTATTGACAAAAGTATTAAAATAGTCAACAAAATTATTAGTAGATGCTAACTCTAAAGCAGTATTCATAAAGTGACATATAAATAACTAAATATTCTATTTTATTAAAAAAATATTAATAATACAAGAGTATAAAGTAAATTATTTAGACTAAGAATAAATATAGCATTGTCTATACTTAAGTTTTTTTGCTTAAAATTAAAATTTTTTAACTAAAAATTAAGGCAGTGTAGTTAGGCAAATATAATGTAATGCACTGAATTCAGTTTATATTCAATTAAAAATACTGAACAAGTGTTTATTTAACTATTATTAGAAATTATCAATTGAAAATGATAAATAATTTTTCAAGTATCTTGAAAAGTGAAAAAAACATATTAAATATATCTTGAACTAATTTCAATGTGGGTATCAAAAATGGCGTTAAATATAATTCCTTTACATGATAGGATTGTTATAGAGACTATTGGCGAGGAAGATGTATCATTGGGTGGCGTATTTATACCAGATACTGCAAAAGAAAAACCTATTAAAGGCAAAGTTTTATATGTAGGACCAGGTGCTGCAGCTAGTGATGGTAAGATTATACCACTGGCAGTTAAGCGTGGTGATATAGTAATTTATCCAAAGTGGATAGGCACTGAGGTTATGCTACAGGGCAAGAAATATCTAATTGTAAAGGAATCAGATATATTGGCCATTATAGAAGAATAGTCAGATAATTGTGGTCAAACCTTTGTTCACAGCTAATGAATGATAAATATTTAGTTAATAAAATTTAAACCAATAACAAATGAGGAGATACAAATGGCAAATATTGTAGTAATGGGCTCTGAAGCACGCATTTCAATTAAGGCTGGTCTTGATTGTGTTGTAAATGCTGCAGGTGCAACACTTGGCCCTATGGGAAGAACTGTGGCTATTGGTACTAGCTGGGGTGATACTAAATTTACCAAAGATGGTGTTACAGTTGTTAAGTCAATAACATTGCCTGATCCAATTGAAAACATTGGAGCACAGCTTGTAAAACAAGCAGCTAAAAAAACTGATGATTCTGTTGGCGATGGAACTACTACATGTAGTGTATTGCTTCAAGCAATGATAGCCGATAGCTTTAAACATATAGCAGCTGGTAGCAATCCAATGTCACTTAGCAGAGGAATGCATAAAGCAGCAGAAGCAATTGACAAGGAAATTTTAGCAATAGTTAAAGATATTAGATCAAAAGAAGAAACAGCACAAGTAGCAACAATATCCGCTAATGGCGATAAACTTATTGGGAAGATAATATCAGAAGCTATAGAGACTGTAGGGAAAGATGGTGTAATAACAGTAGAAGAAGGAAAAGGACTTAATGCACTTGAATTAGATGTTGTACAAGGTATGTCTTTTGATAGGGGATATTTGTCACCATACTTTATTACTAATACTGAAAAATCTATTGCAGAACTAGAGAATGCATATATTCTTATTCTTGATAAGAAACTCTCTAGTCTACAACAAATACTCCCTTTACTAGAAGCAATAGTGCAAAGTGGCAAGCCATTATTAATTATAGCAGAAGATGTTGAAGGTGAAGCATTGGCAACTCTGGTAATTAACAGGCTTCGTGCACAACTTAAGGTTGCAGCTGTAAAGGCACCTGGTTTTGGTGAAAGGCGTAAAGAAATGTTACATGATATTGCTCATGTTACTGGTGCTCATGTTGTGAGTGATGATTCAGGAATTAAAATGGAATCAGTGACCCTAGAAATGCTTGGAAGAGCAAAAAAAATTAAGATTACACAAGACTCTACAACAATTATTGATGGCGAGGGTGAGAAAGCTTCTGTTGAGGCTCGTGCAAACCAAATACGCAATCTTGTCAATCAAGCAACTTCAGATTATGATAAAGAAAAATTACAAGAAAGACTTGCAAAACTTGCAGGTGGTGTTGCAGTTATAAGAGTTGGTGGTGCTACTGAAATAGAAGTTAAGGAGCGCAAAGATAGAGTAGATGATGCACTTAATGCAACAAGAGCAGCAGTAGAAGAAGGTATTGTGCCTGGTGGTGGATCAGCATTATTTTATATAGCTGAGCGCATATCTAAAATTAAGGGTGAAGATGAAGATGAAGAAAATGGTGTTAAAATTATCAGAAGAGCACTTGTTTCACCATTACAACGCATAATTAATAATTCAGGACTAAATGGCTCAGTAATAGCAACTAAATTGCAGGAAAAACAAGATAAAGAGTTAATTTATGATTCTCGCAATTTTCGTTATGTAAATGCTTATGAAGCTGGCATAATTGACCCTGCTAAAGTGGTTCGTGCTGCAGTACGTGGTGCTATTTCTACTGCCTCAATAATAATCACTGTGGAATCTGTTGTTGCAGAAAAACCAGAAAATAAAACTAATAGCCAAGGTCATGGTCATGGTCATGGTGGTGCTGGTGATATGGGTGATATGGGTGGCATGGGTGGCATGGGTGGCATGGGCTTTTAACCATTCTCATTCCATACAGTCATGTGCAATTGATTGCAATGCAAGTAATTAACAAACATATTATTATAAAGACTGGAGAGAGTATATCTCCAGTCAATTGATTTACTATATATAGCATGGAATTTAGCTAAATAAAAGATTCTGATAGATTTTATTATTATAAATATTTTGAGGTGATTTGCAGATAGAAATTTATTCTGATGCTGCATATCAGTGTTTTCACCAGCTTGGTAAAGTTTCTCTAATATATCTACTTAAATTTAATTCTCAATGGTGTTCCTATAAATTGGAAGTTTTTGTGCAATGAGTTAATTAGATAATTTTTATAGCTATTATCAATATTATCAGGCATATTGGTTGAAATAAAGAAAGTAGGAGGTCTAGTAGTTATTTGTGTTATAAATTTTATATTTACTACTCGTCTCATACTAATTTTTGGTGGATGATTTTGCACAGTCTTAGCAAGCCATTGATTTAGTTTGCTGGTAATAATGCGATTGTTCCATGAATCAAAAACTGTTATAGCTTTATCAAGTAGATTTTTTATTTGATTATTAATTGCTGATATTGTAACAATTGGTATATTTTTTATACCACCTATGTGTTTGGTGCAGAGGTGTTCAGCCTGCTTTATATATGCTTGTTTATGAGTTACCATATCCCATTTATTGATTGCAATAACTACACCTCTTCCTTCACGTATTGTTAAACCAATTAATGCTAGATCTTGTTTTTCAAATCCTAGTGTTGCATCTATTAGTATTATTACAACATGAGCATAATTGATTGTATTTATTGCATTTACTGCAGATAATTTATCCAATATTTCATTTATCTTGCTTTTTTTGCGTAGCCCAGATGTATCAAACAGAATAATTTTTCTATTATTGTATGTATGTTCTATTTCAATTGAATCACGAGTTAGTCCTGGGGTAGATCCAGTTAGCATTCTATTGACCCCAATAATGCTGTTGATTAATGTTGATTTGCCTGCATTTGGTCTACCTATTATGGCAAGTCTGATAAAATTTTTATGTCTATCTGTATCAAGAGTATCAATGTTTATTGCATATTCTTTGATTTTTTCAAGTAATTCAGCAATTCCAATGTTGTGCTCTGCAGATATAAATACACAATCTTTAAACCCTAAGGTATGAACCAAATCTGCATTTTCCAATGTTTTTTTGTGGTCACACTTATTAACTACTAGGATTATTTTTTGCAGAACACAATTTTTTCTAAGCCATTTACTCCAATACTCATCTTCTGATGTTATGCCATCCTTGCCATCAATAACCATTAGCACTGCAGTTGTAGATTTAATTGCTTGAATTGTTTTTTCATTTGATGCATTTAATATTTTGTCTTTATTAGTATTATCTAGTCCAGCTGTGTCTATAATACACCAATATAGACTATCATTATATGTGCAATGACCAATATTATAATCTCTTGTAACACCTGGGATGTTGCTGACAATAGATTTTGTATCAATTGCTAGTCTATTGAATAATGTTGATTTACCTACATTGGGTCTACCAACTATGGCAATTGTATTGTTTGGCATTATGGAAGTTTATTTTAAGATATATTAATAATTATACCATTAAATAATGTGTCCAAAAAGTTAAATTGACTATATTAATATATTTTCACAATACACATTAGAATGTTATTTGATTAATTATAATTTTTGTGTTTAATTGTTTATGCCTTAATTTTTTCATCATGCATTGGTATTACACAGGCAAAACTAATAGATTGCTGGCTGGATGATAGAATTTTTAAACTACCACCATGCCATTCAATAAAACGTTTAGTAATTGTAAGATTGACATTTGTTACATCATCATTTTCTCTAGGCTTAGCGCATCCTGATGATGTTTTTGCATTAAGATCATTGCATAATGTAATGCATATAGTAACATTATTTTTATCTTTGTTGTTTTGCTGTAAGTGTTTAGTAAAATTAATTATGTTTACTTTACCCAAAAGTTGTGATGCATATTTAGCAAGATGTACAAAACCTTTGACAATTAGTTTACTATCTACCTGTACTATAATATTTTTAATTTCACTGCAGTCAATGTTTGTATGTGTCACACTGCGCATATTATTTTTTAGTTCTTGTTTTAATGATTGAATAATACTAGTGATTTCAATATTTTGCTTTTGCAAATCAACCACGCCATTTTCTATAAAAGAAAAGTCTAGCATATTGTTAATAATTTGAGAGAGCTCTTGTGCAGATTGATATATGTTAGATATATAGTGCAAATTGTCTGGTTTTAGTTCTTCTTTATAAAAGTTTAACAGCATTTCAGCAAAACCTATAATAGAGGTAAGTGGCGATCTTAATTCATATGATATGCTAGAAAAAAGATTGCTTTTTAGGCTTGCAAGTTCAGTGAGCATATTATTTTTTTCACGGAGTGATTTTTCTAATAGCTTTGTTGCAGTAACCTCATAATATGTTACAAGTACAGCTCCATTAGGCAGTAAACTAATATTTCTGTTAATGTATTTGCCATTTTTAAGTTTAAAGTTTTTCTTTCCAGCAATCTTGTTGGTTATAGCTAATATTTCATTTTCTCTAAATTTTTCCCAGTTTTCTGGGCGGTAACTACCTTTTGTTGATTCTAATACTTCTGAAATATGTGGCATGGTTTTTAGATATCCTGAATCAATGTCCCACATTTTACGTAAAGCAGGGTTGAAGAGATTTAGCCTACCATTGTCTCCATATACAGCTATTGCTTCATGTAAATTATTTATTGTTGTTTTGCTAACTGCAACTGCTGTGTTGTATGATTGTTCCATGGTTAGTTTGTCTGTAATGTCTTCATATGAGAACAATAGATCTCCTTTTGCTCCTGGTATGATAACAACACGTAGTGCTGTGTTATCTGGCAAATAGTGGAATTCATTGTGTACATCAATTAAGTTGTTGAATAGATTTATTTGTTCCTCTTTGAATTTTAGGAAATTTGCTTGCTCTGGTAATTTTCTGTTCTCGCGCATTTTCTCTAATATTTCCTCATAGCTTGGCTTAGTATTTAACCATGCTTGGTCAAAATTGAATATATGTGCAAATGAGTCATTGTAGAATGTTAGATGTCTGGATGAATTATATATACCTATAGCATTAGAGAGTGATGATAGGAATTTTTTATATGCATCTGATATTATTAAGTTATCTTTTTCTAGTTGTTTGCTGTATGTAATATCATGACCAATTCCCATAGTACCACCATTGTGTAATAGTGGTATTTCTACTAAAGAAATTGTGTGAAGTGTGTTTTTATTGGTTAGAGATATGGTGTATTCTACGTTATTCTTTGTAGTAATGGTTTGTTGCGCCAATATAATACATTCATTGCTTAGCTCGGCAATGTCACTATGATTTCCAATATGACGATCTTCTATAAACTTATAATATTCATTGTTGAAATAATCAATATTCATGTTTTTGTTGCGTATCCATACTAGATATGGCAATTGATTAAAAACTTGCTGGTAGTCTGTAATTGTATTTTGTATTTTCCGCACTTCTTGTTCTTTTTTTTCAAGATCAGATAATATGTTCATAGTATTGTTAAATATTATTATTACTCCTAAGTTTTTATTTTTTCTTGTTGTAGGAGCAATAGTGCATAAAAATTTTTTAGATTTATTTTTTAATGAAATAGATGTGTTATTTGTAGTATTGCTATTTATTGTCATTTTGATTAATGGAAATATGGCAGTTTCTTCTTTAATATGCTTTGTCAGGAACTCCTCTGGTTTGCTAGTATTTTTGCTGATGTTGAGCAAATTTCTCAGGTTGTGGTTAGCAAAACCTTTTAGTAGGCTGTTACTAATATAGTAAACTGGTACTGGTATTGCATTAATAGTACTAATATAGTGATTGCTGAATATTTTTTTTAACACTAACAGTATAGCAACGAGCCATGTTGTGCTCATGAGCCATATTATCATGCTGTTTATCATTAGCATTGTATAAAAGCAAACTTATTCTATTATATTATCAATTATCAAACTAACAATACTTTATATATACTTGCTATATGTCTGTTAAATAAAGATGTTCACCTTCATTAATTGTTAAAATGATTGAGTTTCATCTATATTGATTTACAGAAGCTGCATTTAAGTTGTATAATTATTAAATATCTTAAGTTAAAGTGTTTTAATCTACTATTGATTTAACTATATCTATTGCATATGGTATATATTATAGATGGCAAAGAAATAGCTAATAAAATTTGCACATATTTACAAGACAGAGTGACTGTAATGTATGCAAAATATAGAGAAGTACCATGTTTGGCAGTTGTTATTATTGGTGATGATGATGCAAGTTTAATCTATGTAGCTAACAAAAAGAAAAGAGCTGAATCATTGGGAATGAGATCTATGGTATACAAATTCCCAAGCAATGTTTTAGAAGATGAAGTTCTGCAAACTATCAACAGATTAAACAATGACAATAATATCCATGGTATTTTGCTGCAACTGCCATTGCCAGTATATATAAACAAGAATAATCTTATTGACCTAATCCATCCTAATAAGGATGTTGATGGATTAGGTGTGCATAATTCTGGCCTATTGTTTTCCAATAGAGTCAATGAAGCATTAATACCATGCACACCACATGGTTGTATGATCTTAATAGAATTGGTTACAAAAAAATTATCTGGTAAAAAAGTAGTTGTAATTGGTAAGTCAAATATAGTTGGTAACCCACTTGCACAATTATTGCTGCAAACACAATGTACTGTAACTGTTGCACATTCTATGACATATAATTTACAGAGTGAGTGCAGGGATGCAGATATAGTAATCTCAGCTACTGGATGTCCTGGCTTGATTAAATCCAGTTATGTCAAAAAAGGTGCTATAGTTATTGATGTTGGAATTAGCAGAAGAAATGTTGCTGGTAAGAGTGTAATAACTGGTGATGTAGATTTTGCAGATGTAAGTCAGGTGGCATCTGCAATTACTCCTGTGCCTGGTGGTGTTGGGCCAATGACAATAGCTTGCTTAATGTTTAATACTATAGTTGCAACAACTAGGAAGCTTAGAATTGGCAATAATTTTGTAGAAATAGATGCAGCCTTGAATTGAAATCAACTTTTGCTGGCACAAATCTATGCTTGTCATCCATTTAGCTCTAAATTTATTTGTGTTGTAAATAAATAATTTATAATGTCAGTTTTTAGAAATACATAATGGATGTGGCTTAAGCAATAAGTTAATCCATATTGCTTTTAATAGAAGCAATCTTGATGATTAGTTGATTATATTTATTATACACTGGCTAAACATAAGTGAGATGTTTGCTGTTTGTTGTTAAAATGAGCTGATGTTTATACTATTATATGTTTATGTTACTTGTTGAACAAAGATATCTTAGATTATTTGCTTAGATTGTGTTTATTTTTTTTTACCAAGGCCTGTTGTTTATACCACTCTTTATGGTTCATTCTAATTTGTTTTATTGCCTCTAATTTGTAAGTATTTCCTTTGTTTATGTTGGTAACTGGGATGCCAGCAATTCTGTTTCTTAATATTTCTAATACTATAGCACCACAAGAGCTGTTATCTGTTTCTGGTTGTAAGATTGGTGTTTTTACTACTATATTACTAAGTTTATCTGGTCTTACGGCTATATTTATTGCTTTTTCTATACCATCTTTTATCTTAAGTGGTGCTTTGGTGGAATTGTTAAGTGGGTTAATAACCATATATTCTACGTTATAGCATGGATCTTGACTATTGCTTTGTTCTTTTTTCATTAGATTTATTTCTAAAAGCACCCAATGACCAGCATTTTTAACATTTTGATCAATAAACAATAAGGTTGGCATATAAACTGTTATTTGATCTCTCCCCCAGAGTTTGGATAATGCTATATTTATTTCATTTGCTAGCTCTTTTGGTTTAATTGTGTATTCAATAAGACCTTTTTTAGCTTTATGAAAGTGCACATAAGACCTAACAGCTGATTTTTCTGTTGTAGGCATTGTGTCATAGAGTCTTTGTATTGTGCGAAAGTTATAGGCATAATGTTTAATATTAAAATAATCATTATTTTCGCTTTTAGAGAGATAATGCTTTTTTGTATTTTTTGATTTTAATCCATTTAGCTTACTGTTTACGGTTTTAGGTTCTGAGAAAGTTGTTTTTTGTGGCACAAGCCTGTATTCATTATTCCATTTTTCTACTTGATCTACCCAAGCAGCAATTCTCATATTTTTGTCTAGATTGCCTTTTATTGGTTTATGCTCTAATGTTTTAAGTATAGACTGCATTCCATTTGTGCTGTCTGATGCTTTTGTTTTAGTTGGTTTGTCACTAGATTGCTGTCTTCCAACAGAATTCTTTGAGGGATGTGCAGTTTTATACCACTTTTTTTTCTTGCTTTTTGTTGTCTGTCTTGATTTATCTGTACTTAATAAAGTGGACAATCTATCTTTAGGTTTTCTAGATTTGCTTATCTGCATTTTTTTATGCTTTTGTAAAATAGTATGAGCTAATGAGGTCTTAGGTTGTATTTTGCTATGATTGTGAGTATACAGTATTTTAGGCCATCTGATTTTATTTTTGAATGACATGATGTCTTTTTGTTTTTTTTGTAATATATTTTTTTTAGATTGATATAACATTTATTTAGTCTTTAATATATTTATTAATTACATGCTATAATTATTTGCTTTTGCTACATGATAGCTGTAATTGTTATTTAATAATACAAAGTAAATTTTACCCAATATTTAATTCAGGTATTAGCTTATGATGCTAATACACTTTTTTTTTCACTAATTATGCTTTTTATGATTTCTGCATGTGCCCTTCTAATTTTTGTTGGTGGTTCAGCAGAATTGTTTTCTAAGAGATCATTTTCAATAAGTGCTCTTTCTATAAAATGAACAGTAAAACCACCACAAGTACTGCCATCACCAATATTCGCATGTGATGCTTTATGTATTATGACTTCATCATCTATTTTTACATCTAAATTTTTAATTTTTTTGAGCAACATACAAACAAATTCCTTTATTTTTTCTTGGACATCATGATCAAATGGTTCAATAGGTGATGTATTAACTAATGAAATTGTAAGCTGGTAGGTATCATTGTGTTTTGGTGGTGTTATTTTTAATAGCGTTAGATACCAGTGAGTTCCTGCAGTTCTGTTTTTTTGAATTGTGCTAATATCAGCATTATTTGATGGAATTGCTAATATTAGTTTACCATGTTTTTGCATCTTATCATCTAGTTGTTTGTAATCTTCTGGGGGAATGAAAAGTGATATAAAATTTTCTGCATCATAATCTTTGCTAAACATTGAATGTGCTAGACAACATCCATAAACAGGATATACACAACTATCTTGATATTTTTTGTTTAGATGTTCTGTTATGAGGTTTATTGTTCTATCTTCATACCATGCATTTTTTTCTATTATATTCAAGCTATACTCAGCACTAGATGGATTTAATGATGCAGTCTTTGCAATAGGCTTGAGTGGCTTATAGGCATTAGTTCCAGTTTCCACAACTATAGACTTAGGCGTAGGTGGCTTATAGGCATTAGTTCCAGTTTCCACAACTATAGACTTAGGCATAGGTGGCTTATAGGCATTAGTTCCAGTTTCCACAACTACAGATTTAGGTGCTGCTACAGTAGTGGGTTTGCTTGTTGTCTCATGTGTGCTAGCTGTTTCTGTTATTGTATTGTTAGAAGCTTGAATCATGTTTTGTTGTATATGGCTGTTGGTTATTACATAATCTTGTTCAGCTGTTGAATCTTCATATGGTGTTGTGCTGCACTTTATTTGTTCATCTTTATTTACATTATTTGTTGCACTGTCCTCACTGTAAGGTGTTGTTGGTGTCTCTATTGTATTGTCCTGCACATCATTTGCAGGGTTTTGTTGTGATGTATCTTTTATTGCTAGCTTATTATTGGTTTTAACTTTAAATAATCCTATAAGATAGGATGCAGGCTTAGTAATACAGTAAATTACAGGTGTTATAATAAATTTTACTATAGTCAAGACAGCTAATGTGACTGTAGATGTTAATTTTAATATTTTTTTGAATAGTAAAGATATTTTAGATTTTTTTTTAATAGCTATTGATTTTTGCAGGTAATGTTTTTTCATTTAATTATTTAATACTGCTAATAGTTTTGTTTTTACAAGAAGATTTATTATTTATTTTTAACACTAAATTTATTATTCAATATGAATTTGTAGTAGAATTTTTGGTTTGGCTGGGCTGAATTTAAATATCTTAAGTTTTCTTATATTTTTATTGTTATATATCTTAATAATTAATGTTAAAATAATAAATATATAACATATTTGTTATAAAAGAAATGTTTAAATATAAAATTTACTATAGAAAAAATAATAAGTGCTTTTTGCTAAGTATTTTTGCATCTTTAATTTTATTTAATCTATAATAACAGTGCTATAATACACTTTGTTGTGATTATATCAGTTACTATGTGCTATATACTATTAAGTTTCATATGTAGAAAATTGTTTGACATTGGTAATACATGACACTGTATACTACATATAAACAATTTTTATACACTAAGTACTATACTTATTAATGTTTGGCATAATTGTACTATTTACTAAATTTGTTAAAAGCTGCATAAAAAAGCTCTTTTCTTTTGCTTTATATGACAAGGCTTTTTCTATTATTGAGTTAGCTGTTGCCATAATAACAACATCTTTAATATTAGTTGTTGTATTGGTTGGGACTAATATGATATTTGCTGCTAAGGTGCAGCACGTAATTAGTCAATTAATGGAATATGAAAAAGCTGTGAATGTCTTCTATTCTACATATAATTATTTGCCTGGAGATTTTAGAGATACATATATTTGGTCGGATAAAAATATTAAAGAAAACTGTTATTATAATAACTCTGGCTCTCTCGATAATAGCAAGCTTAATGCAAGTTTTATAGCTGGTAATGGTGATATGTTAGTGCATGATAGTGAGATTGATGTGGTAAATTGTCATTTTGCTTTATCAGGCATTATTTCTGTACATAGGCTTGGCAGGAATATTTTTGCTAATGACTATCAAGGCATGGCAACAAGCGCTGATGCTAAATATGCATCAGGTCTATGGATTGATGAGCATAATTTGCTTAATCTAGGAAACCTAGCAACTGATCCATTTAGCTCAGGTGGTAGTAAGTTTAATAGTATAGTAATTACCTCTCATGATAAGAGTAACTATTATAGTGCACGAAAAAGAATTAATACTACTTTAAGCACCAAGCTATTGAAAGCGGTTGATGTCATTATGGATGATGGTAAGCCTGGCACAGGTAATATTAGATTTATTGGTATTGATATTAAAGAAAACAAAATATGTATGACTACAGGTGGTGCTACACTAAGTTGCATGGTGACCTCTCATACAAATTATCAAGATAATGAAAGAGGGCCTACTAATGAAATTTGTAGTAGTGTTTCAAATTTTGTTTGTGATGTTAATTCGGAATTTATTAATATCAGCTCTAAGCAAAAGAATTCAACAGTTCTCTACTATTTACCAGATTGGTTAAGAAGGTTCACTAATAGTTAAATTTAATTAATTTAACAATTTTATTAATTTTGATGTACTTGCTGTAATTTAGGTTTTAACTATGCAATGCCACTTAATTTTTAGTTATGGGTATTTTGTTAATATTTAGAGAGACATTGAAGTAAATAATATTGATATTTTTGATGTCCAAGAGATAAAATGTTGGCAACATTGCCATGTTTAATGCTTTGTTGATTATTATATTCTCTATTATCCTGTATACTGCTTTTTATTAATTATTAGCAAGAAATAGTTTGATGAAGGTTTTAGGAATTATGTTTCATTTAATTTAACGCTATGCTTACTATGTATTGTTTAGTAAAATAAAAGAAGGTATTTTTATATGAATAATGATGTTTTTTAACAAACAACATCAGATAAAGCAAGATATTAGGAGATTTGTACTTAGACTGGTAATGGCTATTTTTAGCTCAATGCATAAGACATGGATAGTTTTCTCTAAAGAGTATCTAAATACTCTGAGAGATGATATAGATGCATATATAGAAACATTAAATATGAAAATTTATATTATTAGCATATTAGCTGTAGAAAATAGAGATTTTGATGGTGTTTTACAAAAAATGCAGAATTGCAAGAAACTAATGATGCAAGTTAAATATTCCTGTTTTTTATATAAGAAAGATTCTATCTCAGTGAGAAATATAAAAGATAAGATATCTAAAATTCATCGAGATATGTCTATCAATAAAATAAAGTTTCATACTGCAATGCAGATATACAAGCAGTCTATAAGTAGTATTAATGATAGTGATTATTTGTTGTACAGTCATGCTAAAAAATTGTATAGTCCATCAACTGGTCTTAGTTTTACAGCTGTGGCACCAGAATTAAAAATGAATAATTCAACATTGAAAGCTAGAAATTCCAAGATTCGCAGCTAATTGTTTTGTTGTTTTCATTAACAAAATATATATAATAATTTTGTTGGGGCCATAGCTCAGCTGGTAGAGTGCAACGCTGGCAGCGTTGAGGTCAGGGGTTCGGGTCCCCTTGGCTCCACCATACTATAATTAGCATTATATTATTATGCTAATAATGTCTTGTTTGGGTATTATTTTAATAAATTACTAATAGGTATATGGATATTTTATGCCTTGTTGATTTTTATAGTTATTTGACTATAGTTGATCTTGTGTATGTAATGCTTGGTATGCAATGAACCACCATTTTTCTACTAAAATAATAACCATTGTTAACCAAAAAGGTGGGGTAGGGAAAACAACAACTAGTGTCAATCTAGCCACAGCAATAGCAACAACCAACAAACGAACGTTATTAATAGATCTTGACCCACAAGGTAATGCAACAACAGCTATGGGTCTAGACTATCATCAGAGGAGCAACAGTGTTTATGGTGTGATTATAAAAAAGATAGGTATAGAGGAAAGTATAAGAAAAACAATTATACCTAAGTTAGATCTTATACCATCAAAGGTTGATTTATCTGCAGCAGAGTTAGAAGTGGTTAATACACGTAGATGGCAACATATTTTACATGATGCTATTTTATGTATTATTGATAATTATGATTATATCTTTATTGACTGCCCACCATCACTTGGCTTGTTAACAATTAATGCACTTGTTGCAGCAAGCTTATTGATTATTCCAATGCAATGTGAATTTTTTGCTTTAGAAGGCCTTAGTCATTTGTTAAAAACAATATCTTTGGTAAAGCAAAACCTTAATCCTGCATTAGAAATAGATGGGGTGTTATTAAGTATGTATGATAGACGTAATAAGCTGTGTGAGCAGGTAGAGATGGATGTAAGGAGTAATTTGGACAATCTAGTTTATCAAACAATAATACCACGTAATGTAAAGCTTTCAGAGGCATCATCACATGGTAAGCCAGCAATAATACATGATATGCATTGTGCAGGATCACAAGCATATATACTACTTGCCAAAGAGATATTAAGCAAACACCAAGAAATTATTGCCTAAGATGTTGCTTTTTGGATGCACTGCTATAAGCTTTGGACAGCATTTTTTTGTCTAATCTTTTTGCTGTACTATCTGCATGTTCCATGTCATCTGTATAGGGAATGCTTTTATCTGTTGTTGGTGTATTATTAGTTAATTTACCTGTTGTTTTTGTGTGATATTTATGTTTTTGATTACTATAGGGTTTGTCACTAGAAAAAAGATTGTTCCATAATTTTTTAAACCAAGATTGTTTTTGTAAAATTGGATCATCTGCATATGAAGAACTGTTGCCAATGGTGAAGAAGTTTTTTATTTTATCCCATACTGATAATGATTTGGCAAAATCATCTGTGTGTGGCTTTAAGTATGTGGCATTAGCAGATCTTGTGTATATTAATTTTGCTTGCTCAAGATCAATCTTTTGCTCAATGCACCAGCCTTCAATAAATAATGCAGCTTTATCAGCCTCATTTAAATCTTCTTTCATACTAATATCTTCTGCCTCAAGAAGACAGCAAGTATTAAGTAGTTGTTTTTTTGCCTGTAGTTTTTCTATTCCAAAACTATCCATATAATTAGTGAGCATAATAGATGATATTGTTGTTTCTGGTTGTTCTATGTATTGTTGCAATAGTTTTGCTGATTTAATGAAGATTTTTCTTGCATATTGATACTCAATGTTTAGATTGGCTGCATATTGTTTTACATATTTTTTGATTGAGTTGTTTGTTCTTGATTTTAATTTTTTTTTTATGAGATTAATATCATTGGTTAATGTGCCTCCTTTTATAGCATGCTGTCTTTGATAAAGTTGCAATATCTTACCAGCTGTTTCTAGTTCGTATATTTTTGGTTGTATGTTTTGGGTTTGATACATATTTGTTGTTATTATTATAATTCATATTAATATTTTAACAAATAAATATTAAAAATTACTATATTTTATGTAATTTAAGTAATTGTTGCTTGTGCTATGAAAACAAAAGAGTGAGTAGATGTATAAATTTATGCTAAATTTTTATTTTAAATGCTTTGCATTAATTTTAGTATAGCATATTGATAATTATTGGAATTGTTTTGTTATTTATAATGTGTGTTTTTGACAGATTTATCAGGTGTCTTGACCTCTTTTGTTCTTGCTGCACTTATTGCAGTAGATGGCATAGTTGCTGTAGTATTTTTTTTATTTTCAAGTATTTTATCTTGTATTTTTTTCTTTATATTTTTTTTACTAGGCACATCTTCTATTTTAACAGTGCTATCATATAACATGTCTGCTAATTCTGCTATTATATCCTGTTTTGCTTGAAGCATTGCATTTGCTTCTTGCATTTCTGTTGCATTTTGCACATCTATTCCTAATTCCCTTCTTCTTAATTGTTCTTTTAATTTTATTTTTTCTAGCTCTATCTCTTCTTTGGTTAAAGTTATGCTGCCCATTACATCTAATATTTTGTCATTAATTATTTTACGTTCATCATCTAGTAAAGGCTCTGCTTCTTCTGTTTGTTGGGGTGTGTTATGAGAGTTTAATGTTTTTGATTTGCCTTTAAGAAATTTATGTTGATGCATCATAAATGCATGCCTTACATCCCTATGCTCTAGTCCATTTTCTTTGGACCATTTTGCAAAAAAATCTGCTGTTTTTTTATTTTCTGCTAAATCATCTTTTGTTGTTGTATACAGCATATTTAATAAACTAAGCCATGCTTCACTTTCTGACATGTTGGTTGACTTAACTAATTCATCAAATAATGATTTTGCTATTATTTCTGAGCGATTATGTTTATATTCTGGCATAATGCTACTTGCAGCTTTAGTTGTAGCCATTAGTCTATCATAGGATATATGATTATTTTGAGACCATGTTGTTAAGAAATTTTTGTTTAGATTACTTGATTTTAGAGCAATATTTTTTGTTATATTGTCAACAAGTATTTTTCTTTGTTCTGTTGTATGATGGCCACTTTGTTTATTATGCCCATCCTTGTTGTTAGAATCTATAAGCTTTTGATAGTCATCTAGCATTTTGTTGACTATATCTAATTCATATATTTTTATATCATGAGAAGAAGGCATATATTCTTTGGGATTAGTTATATTAATTAATATTATAATATTTTTTTATTAAAATGTTGTTTATACAGGGTAATACATGAATTGTAAAAATTGAATGCAGTACTTAATATAAAGTTAGATAGACTATTATATTTATATGCCTGTTTTTTCTTATCGAGGATAATTTAGTAATATAAACTTTTCAATAAATTTGCTTCTGAGATAATTATCAATTTATATGCTAAGGGAGGAAGCTGATGATTCTTGAAGAAGATGAGAAGAATCACTAATATTTGTTGGCACTTGTTGTTTATCTTGTACAAAAACTTTAGTGGGCATTAGTTTTCCTGTCATAACTAGTTGATATCGTGATTCAATGCCTTGATTCAATAATTTTAGGTCGACATTTATTTTACTAAGATTGTCTTTATTTGGATTTTCTTTAAAGCTATTAATGTTTTTTTCTAGATCTTTTGACAAATTTTTTAATGTTGCATTGTAGTCTGCAAAATTCTGTTTTGTTCTAGTAACCCAAGTGTTTTTTGCCACAAGACTTTCAGATATTTCATCTACAGCTGATACAAATATGCTGGCTTCAGATAAAATTGTTTCTAATAGTATTCTAGTATTTTCAACAAGTTTTTGTGTACTAGCATCTATTTCAGTTATTCCACTGAGTGTTGCAGATAATTTTTTTAGATCACTACTTGTGCTGCCACATAGATATCTATCACTTGCCATAAAAGGATTGTAATTAATAATAAGCTGCTTAACAATATGGCTATCTGGCGTGAATTCTCTTATTTTTTTTACAAATACCTTGGCATTAACTAGGAAAATGAAATATCTCCTAAATGCAGATTCACTACAATGAGTGTAATCTTCACTAGCCATATCTGAGATTTGAGTCTCAATTTGTTTAAGCAATACACTGCATTCTTCAGTTTCATGGGTATTCTTTGCTTTTACAATAAGCTCATTAATACTTTGTATTGATTCTACTATACTATCATTATCTTTGGAGTTATCTAATGGACGTTTTTCATGGAGCAGTATTGGTAGTGATTGAAATTGGACAGATGTCCAGAGGCCAAACTCAAAAGCAGTAATGAAGCTTATTACAATGCTAATAATACTGATTGCTATTGTAGCAACAGGACTAATAGCAGCTATTGGCATAAGACAATATAATAAAATTAGGTAAGTTGCAATAAATACCATTGCAGTGATAAGCAGCACACTGCTTATAAATATAAAACTCCATACCATGTTATACAGATAATGTTTAATGAAGTTTGATAATTTGCTTACTTCTTCTTCTTTTGGCACAACAATCATAATTTTTATTAAATAATTGATTATAATACAATATTTTCCATTAAGTTGCAATAATTATGAAAAATTAAGAATTTGTATTAGTTAAAAAGTGTAATATTGTGTTGACTCAGAATAGAAAAAAGTTTAATTTAAATAAATACATAATGCATGCTTGTGGGGGTGTAGCTCAGCTGGTTAGAGCGTCGGCCTGTCACGTCGAAGGTCGCGGGTTCGATCCCCGTCACTCCCGCCAAATCAAGTATTCATAGTAGTGGACATAGGTATATAGCTTAAGCTATCTGCTTTTAACATATGAACCAGGTGCATCTTCTATTTTTTTTATAGATTGACTTTTTATTTTTTCACCAGACAATTGTTTCTGCCAAGAATTCCAGTGATCCCACCAAGTATTATTTTCTATACATGTTGTATTTTTCAACCATGTTGATGAGTCTATATCCTTATTTGTTGGCATCTTGCTATAGTATGCATATTTTTTAAACTCAGGTATGCTCAATACACTCATGACATGTCCAGAATCAACAGCAGTTAGTACTGCATTGTTTAACATTTTTGCACTTTGAAAAGTTGCCTCAAATGGTGTTATATGATCCTTTATTGCTGCCAGACAATATATTGGAATGTTAATTTCAGAAAGATCTACTGGGTTGTTATAAATATTCATGCCATTTGCTTTAGTTAGGACATTGTTAAGGTAGGTTAGTTGTAGGTATTCTGCAAACATTTTTCCTACAAGCCTAGGTGGGTCACTGTTCCAATACATTATACTAGATTGTTTAACTTGTTTCCCAAGAAAATAGTTATTTATTACATAGTGCCAGATTAGTTCATTTGGTTTTAGCCAGCTGAAAAATCCAGACATAGCATCACCCCTAATGAGTGCAACATTGTGCTGTAAAAAGTTAACAAGCTCATCTTTGATAAATATACCACTTGCTCCAGGAAAACTAAAATCTAATAGTGTATTAAGTAATGTAATGCTGTTAATTGGAAAATTTTTTTGCTTTGTAAGTGCTCCAGCTAACATCATTAAGAAGGTTCCACCAATACAGTAACCCATTACATTTACCTTGCTTACATTCATTAGTTTAAGCAGAGCATCCATTGGTTTTTTAATACCCTCAACAACATAGTCCTCAACCTTAAGATTGGTCATGGATGGTGTTGGATTGCACCATGAGACTAAGAAAGTGTCATATCCTTGTTGTACAAGCCATGAAACAATAGATTTTCCCTTGCCAATATCTAATATGTAATATTTGTTAATAAAAGGTGGTATTATAAGCAATGGTATACTATAAACTTTGTTGCAGGGTTTGTATCGTATTAATTGTACTAGATCATTTTGCCAAACTACCATTCCTGGGGTGTTTGCTATATCATCACCAATACTGTGCATAGTTTTATCCACT
Organism: Candidatus Xenohaliotis californiensis; assembly: GCF_963930935.1. Lineage (NCBI taxonomy): Bacteria > Pseudomonadati > Pseudomonadota > Alphaproteobacteria > Rickettsiales > Anaplasmataceae > Candidatus Xenohaliotis > Candidatus Xenohaliotis californiensis. The sequence goes on along the minus strand of NZ_CAWVOK010000033.1, from coordinate 17,489 downwards.
GTAGAGATAGTGCCAGAATTAAGAAAGGCATCATAGTAGAAATTTTTAATACCATTAATCAGATTTGCCCCATTATTTTCCAAGATTTTCTCCCAGTAGCAAGGATTTAAAAAAATATTGTTATGAGTGGAAAATGTATCAAAGAATATCTGTAATAGAAAATTTAGTGCTACAAAGTTTTTATCATCATTGCATTTAATCCTTATCTCACTAAGCAGCAGATTTTTAAATGTTTCTTGTGTTATGTTAAGTGTTTCATAAATATTGACCAGTGGATTGTTTGTTGAATTTTTTGTGAAATTTTTTAATGTGTTAATATATGTTTCACTCATTGTGGTGGATAGTTTTTGCAAAAAATTTGTATTATTAAATATATTGCTTAATTCGCTAATATATCCACTAAAAACAGATTGTAGATATCCTGTTGATATTAAAGGCATGAAGTCCACATACCATGGTGGTAAGCCTATATCTTGTGTCATTAGTATTATGAGGATTGCAGATAAACTAGACTTATCACTATCAATTAATCATTAATAGATTCTTAATCTGTTAGGCAATCTCTTAGCGTATTGCAAGGTGTTTTTTTATATATCTTATCTGAAATATAACCAAGCAAAATGTTGCAATATTGGCACCAAAGGTGATTGAGTAAATCCATATAGTTGTGGAGGCTAGTGTTCTAATTATTTCATTTACAATTGCTAAGATAAAGAATAATGCAGTCCAGTATTTTGAGATATTAATCCAAATTGCCCCACCTGATGGCAGCATGTCTCCTATGATAAAACGCAAGAAGTTCTTTTTTAGCAGTATACCAGTGAGCAACATAAGAGTAAAAAAGATATTTAATAAAGTGATATGGAGTTTTACATATTTATCATCACCAGTGACCACTGTCATTGAAGAAAAAATGCATATAATAGCAAGCGATATAATATTGCTTATTGGCAGCCATCTTATTACTAAGTAATTAAAACCAAAGAGAAAAATACTGAAAACAACTAGTACCGCCGAAGCAGATAAAATTCCCATTGTTTTATATGTTATAAAAAAAATTATTATACTTAGAGAGTTTAGAGTGTTTTGAATAGCTTTTGTTAGCATAGGTTTGTCATGTTAAGAGTTAAATAATATACAGTGTTGGAGTAAGTAGCATATAGTTTGCTGTTTAATGTAATTAAATTTTACTAATAAACCTTTTAAAAACAAGTAACCAAAATTAGTAATTTTTATTATTTTAATAAATTATTTATAGCAAAACTATTTAAGCTGAATCAAGCATATCAAAAGCATTTAGAAAGTTAGGATTGCATCTTACTTCCCTAGGGCAGCCTTGACATCTAATATATTTATTAATGCAAAGTACATGGTTGGCTTGATCCATTGCAGTTGATACATCATGTGATGAATACACTATACCACACTCCCATAGTTTATGTATTTTGTGTAATAAGTTATAGAAATTGTTTTTTGCATGAATGTCCATATGATTAGTTGGCTCATCCATAATTAGTATGTCTGGTTTTTTCAGCATAGCACGCACTAGCAAAACACGTTGCATTTCCCCACCAGATAAACAGTGCATTCTGCAATCCATAATTCTTCTGATGTTGGTTAAATTGAATATTTTATCACCCCACTCTTTATTAGTATTTTGATTGTTGAGATTAATAAATTCTTTAACGCTTAGCGGCATCATTGTGCATATATTTATTTTTTGTGGTATATAACCAATAATTAAGTTATTTTTTTTCAATATTTGTCCTGAGAGAGGTTCTATAATTCCACATAATATTTTTAACAGAGATGTTTTGCCCCCACCATTTGGTCCAATAACTGCAGTGATTTCATTTTTACAGATTTTTATATTAATAGAATTTAATACTTCCTTATGACCAAGTTTTAGGCATAAATTTTTTCCATGTAGCAATAGATGCATACTAGATTTTTTCATTTGTTAAAACATGCTGTAGATTAAATACCACACTTCCTATAACAAAACCATAGCGTTTTATTTTAGTATTGGCTAGCATATTATGTTTATCAACCAAATACATCATAGTCTCAAATGTATAATCTCCAACCCTGCCATTTTTCATGCTCCTAGTTTTGCAACTAAATGAGCTAATATTACCATGCTGGAAGCCAGATGATCTAGGTATGCAATGTTTTGCCATGATGGTATAGGAGTTTTTATTGTCTATCTTTATTTTCCAGTCTAGTTCTATATTTTCATCATTATCAAGTTTAATATGTTGTATTATGTTGCCAACATTATCAGTCCATGTTCCTGTAATCTTTAGGTGTATCATATTTTTCATTACCCCATTCCATTTTTTGACCACACCCCAGCCAATAATCTCACCATTAAAAAATTTTTGTATACTCATATAAGGCACTGCCTTTGCAGTCTGAATTTGAATAGGATATAATATTCCTATATTTGCATAGACATAAAGACAAAATACAATAGATAGGCAAAAAATTAGAAATCTATTCATGGTTACCTCATTGCAATTTTTATTAGTTAATAATTATGCTTAGAAAATTGTAGAATTCAGTTGAAGCACAAGCAGTAATTATATATACTGATTAAATAGCTGGATAGCTCAGTTGGTTAGAGCACGAGAATCATAATCTTGGTGTCGGGGGTTCGAATCCCTCTCCAGCTATTTTTAGTAAATTATAGCACCAAATTTTATAGATTTCAACTATGTGATTAGAAATGATTGTGCTTTAAGTTTGTAATTATGTTTTGTTTTACTTAGATTATTGGTTAGTAGAATTATCATTTTTTGTTAGTTAAATATTGATAATAAATTAACTCTATTTAAAAATTTAGGATTTTTTGTAGGAGTACATTTTATTGATTTAAATAATAGCTTTAATTTAAATATTTACTTTTATTTCATCTTAATAGAAACATGGAAATAAGCTTTTATATTATTGATTTGCAGAAGTTAATACTGTTACAGTGTAGGTATTAGAGGGGTTTGGGGACTAGAATTCTGATATTAATATTTAAAATATAATATTAATATGGTTAATAATGGTTATTCTAAAATAGATTCCTAAAGTTTAATATTATAAATTATACTTTTTGTTTGGTAATTGATTTTCTTTGAGGAATATGTGATAAATACTCTCTTTGATAAAGAAAACTGATGTCAAAAATTCTTTTAAGATTACAGCATTTTATAAAATATTCTTTTATTTTGATCTGACTTAAGCAATATTTTGTTTTAACCATTCTTTAGTGACTATCTATTTGATAGTAGCATTAATGAATGTTAAAACTTCATCTTCATTTTTTAATGCACAAATACTTAGCAACCATCCTTCATTTTAAGTAGGTAGTGTTTTGAGAAACACGATAACATTTTTATTTTTCCTTAAACATATGCTGTGTTTATATAAATTTTTCAATCAATTTGTTTATTTTTTTAAGTATTTATTCTTGATGAAAATGTTTATTTATGTTATATTTTTTATAGAGAATTTTTTAAAAATTTATTGGTGGTTGTAGTGCCAAAATTAAAAAGTAAAAGTAGCTTAAAAGGGCGTTTTAGAATAACCAAAAATGGTAAGGTTATTGCTACTCAAGCTAAAAAAAGGCACAATATGCGTAAGATAAGCTCAAGAGCTAATAGAGTACAAAAAGGTACTGTAACCCTAGTAGGTGGTGCAGCTACTATAGTAAAGAAGTATTTTAAATTAGGAGGCTTAAATGGCTAGAGTTAAATGTGGCGTTACAACTAAGGCACGTCATAAAAAATTTATCAAACTTGCTAAGGGTTATCGTGGTAGGGCAAAAAATTGTTTTCGTACAGCTAGATTGGCAGTAGAACGTGCAGCACAATATGCATATCGTGATAGGCGTAATCGTAAGAGACAAATGCGTGCTTTATGGATTCAGCGTATTAATGCAGCTGTTAGACAGCATGGTTTGGTATATTCACAGTTTATTAATTTACTTAGCAAAGCAAATATTTCTTTAGATCGTAAATCTTTGTCTGAAATGTGCATTAATCAGCCAAATGCATTTAGTGTATTAGTTAAGAAGGTTGCACCAACCATTAAATTTACATCTGAGGCAAAGCAAGTTGACTAATGCCTAAACAACCAAAGTCTTATTTTAACCCTGCAGATTTAAAGAATGCCCTTGCTACAAAAGTAGATGATGGTATTAATATCTCAGTTTACAAGACAATTTATAGATTGAGAGCAAATTTGCTTAATATGTCATCTGAATCAAATTTTTTTAAGAAGTTTGTTTACTGGACAGCTTTTCTCCCAGTGTCTATATTATGCTTTATTGCTGATAATATAACATTGCTTCCACATCCTTTAGCTGAATCTGAAATATATTTGTTCTTAGATAATTGGGTGAAAGATTCTGCATATGATGAAAATACTCCAAGAGTAGATGTGCTAAATTGGATGCAGGTGCATTTTTTACGTCCAAGAGTTTTGCCATATGAATATCGTTTATTGTTTGGCTCTGATTATGCATCTGATAAATCTTCTGATCAGGCTCATAATCCTAAGAATAATCAAACACCAGAATCATTTGTTTCTGCAATAATGGGTGCAATAACAATGTTGGAGAAAGATTTACAATCTCGTGAAAATGAAATCAAAGAAAACAAGGATGTTACTTTAGTGCAAGACAAAAATGCCTTGGGTAAGGATTTTATTTTAAGATTTCAAGATATTTGTAATATAGCATCTGTTTTGACAGTTGTATGCTTAACTGGTGAGAAATATGGTTTGTTGCAAGATATTCATAGAAAGATTCTTTGTCCAATCAGACAGCTTGCAAAGAGAGTTGTGAATCCTTTGTTATTTGATCAATCTATAGCTAATCATTTCAAAGGTGCATTATTGCCACTTGTTATAGCACCTGCAAATGATGAGCGTATTGTTGAATGGAATGTTATGTATAATTCAGAGAATAATAATGGTTTTAGTCTTAAGCGAGTTGGTTGTAGTAAAGATGACTTATTTTTTGTTGGATTGATGAGTGACAATGGTAGTGATTTTACCACTAAGGAAAAATGCCTTAAAGATAGAGCATTTTATAGCTTTCCTCCAGAGCTTGCTGATCATTTAGATTTTATGCTACGTACATTGACTCGAGGGGTTACTCAAGATGGGCACTATATCTATGGTTTTTCAGTTTTTGATATACGCTCAGTTGATGGAGTAAACTCTCGTAAGAAAGATTCACCAGCAGAGTGGACAAAGAAAGGAGGTGCTGAAAATGATTTGAGTAAAGACATATTAGGCTCTACTAAGAATACTGGCATGAAATCTGCTAATAATCAAGATTATGAGGAATTTAATAAACCAATAGATGTTACAGATGTTGATGAAAATTATGATGCTGACAAGGCTGTATCTACTGAGGATGATTTAAATAAATTATATGATAACTATGATGGCAATTTATTTGCCACAGAAGATCAGGGAAGAGATATTAATAAAGCAATACCTACTATTTTATCAGATCATGAAACAGCAAAAGATGGATTAGTTCAATCTCAATCACCTTAATTGGCATGTATCAATTAATTGTTATGTGCAGCATACATTTTAATAATTAATTGCTAATATCACTAACTGTAATTGACAAGTATTCAAGCTGTTATTAAACTTACAGCCATATTGTTGGATACATTCATCCATTTTGTATGTTTAACTTTGATACTTTGCACACTAAATTCCATAATGATCTACAAAAAGTTAGAAACATAAAGGATTGTGAGCTGTTGCGTATTAAATATTTAGGCAAAAGTGCACTGCTTACTGCTCAGCTCCATGATTTACGTAATCTGCCAGTAGAAGAACGCTCTATAGTGGGAATGAAATTAAATAATTTAAAAAATGAGTTTAATACTGCATTGAAAAATGTGTTGAGCTCAATGAAGACTATAGAACAGCAGGATGAAGAAGATTACTACTTACCAATTCGTGAAGAGTATTCTGGCTCTGTGCATGTTTTATCTAAAGTGGCTAGTGAAATTTATGATATTTTGAGCGGTATGGGATTTGCATTTTCTACTGGTCCAGAAATAGAAGATGAGCATTATAATTTTACTTTGTTGAATACTCCTCAGAATCATCCAGCACGCCAGATGCAGGATAGCTTTTATTTTAATAAATATTCTAATAATGGGCGTTTGATGTTACGCACTCAAACATCTTCAGTGCAAATAAGAACAATGAAGAATAGCAAACCACCATATATGATGTTTTCTATTGGCAGGGTATATCGTAGAGATTGGGATGCTACACATACACCTATGTTTACACAGATTGAAGGATTATGTATAGACAAAGAGATTAATTTTTCCAATATGCAATGGTATATCTCTATGTTTTTGAAGAAATTTTTTAATTCAAATAAGCTTAAGTTTCGTTTTAGACCAAGTTTTTTCCCTTTTGTTGATCCAGGCTCTGAGGTTGATGTTCTATATAGAAAAAGTAATGATTGTTTTGAACTTAGTAATGTTGGTGATAAATGGTTAGAAATTATGGGCTGTGGCATGGTGCATGAAAATGTTTTGTCATCTGTGGACTTAAGTGAGAAGGATCATCAAGGATTTGCATTTGGTATTGGTTTAGAGAGGCTAGCTATGTTAAAATATGGGATTAATGATTTACGTAGATTTTTTAATCCTGATATCAGGTGGATGAAAAAAGCTGGTTTTGCACCATTTTGTTGATTTGTTTGGAAGTTTTTAGATGTTTGCTATAAATGAACTTATTGATTATGCTAGTTCTCCCAAGTCAGCAAGATTTGTGATAGTTGTTTTAAGATTGTGTTTAATAAGCTTATTTTTTTGGGTGTGTAATGTTGCTTTCCATTAGAGGTTTGTCTATTGGTTTTGCTAATCAGGATACTGATGTTGTAAAAAATGTTTCATTAGAGCTGAGGGCTGGGGAAATACTAGGAATTATTGGCGAGAGTGGCTCTGGTAAGTCGTTAATAGCTAACTCTATTATGCAGCTTAATCGTAGCTTTACTCGTCAGACAGGTAAAATTTTGTTTGATGGTATGAATTTATTAGAAGTAGATAATAAGGTACTTTATAGTATTAGGGGTTCTAAGATAGCAATAGTTTTTCAGGATCCACTTGCATCGCTTAATCCATTAAAAGATATACATAGTCAAATAGCTGAGGCTATTTTAATTCATAATAACTCTGTTAATAGTGATTATGTTAGGAGTAGAACTGAGGAATTGTTGGATATGGTTGGTATTGCTCATTTTAAAAGACAATATAATACATATCCACATGAGATATCTGGTGGCCAGAGGCAGCGTGTTATGATTGCAATTGCAATTGCAAATAAGCCAAGAATACTTATTGCTGATGAACCTACAACTGCACTTGATGCTAAAACACAGGAAAGTATTGTTGATTTATTGCATGGCCTTCGAGAAACACAAGGAATGTCAATAATTTTTATTACACATGACTTATCACTTACTCGTAGCCTAGCTGATAGAGTTTGTGTTATTAAAAAAGGTATTATACGTGAATGTGGCATAACAAAAGATGTGTATGAAAATCCACAACATAAATACACAAAGCAGCTTATGCTTTCTAATAAGCCAGTTAGAGTGCAATCAGTGCCAGATAAAGAATTTGTTTTAGAAATTAACAATCTCAGCTATATAGCTAAAAAAAATTTTTTATTTCATGTTAAAAAGAAGACTATACTACAAAATATAAGCTTTGGATTACATAGAAGAGAAACTATAGGAATTATTGGTGAAAGTGGTGCTGGTAAGTCAACTCTTGTTAAGTCTATTTTGGGCATTATTAAACCTACTGGCAAGATAGTGTTATTGGGTAAAGATGTTGGAGTGCATGATAAGCTCCGACATCAAGAAATGCAGGTTGTGTTACAGGATCCATTTAGTAGCTTGAATCCCTCAATGAGAGTTGGAGAGATAGTGAGTGAGGGAATTGTGACACATAACTTGCTGTCTAATAAAGATGAGATATATAACACTATTACAAACATGATAAGTAGCGTAGGGTTAAAAGAAAGTATTATTGATAAATATCCACATGAATGCAGTGGTGGTGAAAGGCAGCGTATTGCAATTGCAAGAGTTTTGGCAGTGCGTCCTAGTGTTGTAATTATGGATGAATGCACATCTTCTTTGGATGCTGTAAATGAAAGAAGAATAGTGCATCTGTTACTTTCATTGCAAGAACATTTTAATTTGTCTTATATTTTAGTTAGTCATAATCTGGAAGTTGTTAGATCAATGAGCCATAGAGTTTATCGTATTGAAAATGGTCAAATAACTGACAGTAATTGTTTTTGATGCTTTTAATAGTTTAGACTTCTAAGATTTGTTTGGCTTTTATTGTAGCTTGTTTGCATCTCATGCTATACAATATCAAGAATTTAATAGAAATTTATATTTTTAGTTGAAATTGAAAAAAATCACTTTTATTTCTTGGTACAATGAATAAGTTAAAAAGCATTAATTGGTCATCACTGCTTAAATTATTAATAGCTAATTTATTTAAATTGTTTGCTGTATTTTCAGTGTTACTACATCGCATTAACAATTTCAGAACTGAAAAAAACAGAAAGTTGATTAACTCTATAGTAAAAGTAATTATAGTATCATCTTTTGCATTTACATTTATTGTTTTGGCTGCACAGACATTTTTTATTGACTGGAATAAATATGGGGAAAAAATAGCAAAAATTTTATCAGATAAACTAAATTCTACTGTTGTAGTTCAAGGTGGTGTAAGTGGATCATTGGTGCCAGGTAGCATTGTATTAAGGGATGTGTATATTAATCATGACAGTAATGATACATCAAGCTCTTCTACAATTATAGAAGAGATGCAAATTAAATTTGGTATATATAGAGCATTATTTGGGGTGGTGAGTGCTGATAACTTGCAAATATCTGGTGCTAAGTTTAGCTTGGATCAGTTATCTGATATTACTGGTGGTGAGAGCATGCTATCTGTTAATTTTACTGATTGTGCATTGATCTTTGGCAGTAGAATGATGGATAAAGAAATAAACAAGATTAGTGGTAAAATGACAATTAATAAAGGCAAGGTTGATGCAGATATGTCATTTTTGATCAATAATATTGTTTATAAAATGAAAGTTGATTCTTATGCTACTGATAAAAATTCTAACGAAGTTACTGCAAGAGTTGATGCATATCATATAGGTTTAAGTTTTGATGGCAATAGCATACTTGATGACAATGGATATCACCTTAAAGGTGCACTAAAGGCACAAGGTGATAATCTTACTACAGCATTAGATATGCTATCAGTAGGGGCTTCTGGTAGTGTGTTTGGTAATTATTCTATGAATGAAAAATATATACTTAACGCCAATATTGTTGCTAATAATAATGGTATAGATTTTAATAATTTTAAACTTACTTCTAATAGCATTAATGGTGTAATGGATTTGAAATATAATTTTTCATCCAGTGCTCAGTCAGAATTAAATATGCATGTAGAAAATATAGATTTAAGTGCTATGCAGCCAATTAAAGGAGGAGAGTATAAAAATAGTATGATATCTAGTATGGATTTTAAAATTCCTAAAACTATAAATGGTCTTTTTACAATACATATAGATTCAATTAAATATCGTGATTTTAACATTAAAGAACTTGTAGCTGAAGGAGATATTGCTGCTGGTGAGTTGTCATTGTATGAGATGAGATGTTTGATGCCTGGAGAAAGTGTAATGCATGTTTCTGGCAGCATGCATAGCAATCAAGTGCGTCCTAGGTTTGATGGCTCTGTGCATGTTACTGGTATGGATGCCACAGCTTTTTTGACACTCTTTCCTGGTTATGATGCATTGAGCAGTATTTATCATATGTCAGGAAGATTTCAGTTGAAGACATCTTTAATTTTAGCACCATACATTGCATCTTTTGTTAGTTTAGCCTTTAAGGCAGAGGCCAATGAATTAAATGGCTCATTTCGCTATAAATGGGGTGGTGACAAGCAAATGGTGGTGGCTAACTTGGATGTAGGTACTTTAGATGTGAGCATCTTACACAATGCTTTAGCTAATCGTGATTTGTCACAGAGTTTTTCTTGGTTAACAAATCCAAAGTTGCGTGCAAAAGCAGAAGTGCATGTTAAAGAGTTTGTTGTTGGTGCATCTGAGGTAATTCATGATTCTGTTTTTAGCTTAGAGATGTATAGCAATACACTTGTTGTTAAGCAATTGAAGCTTACATCCTCTAATATTGATTTACGTGGTGATGTACGTATAATTTATAATTCTACAATGCCTGTAGTTTATGCTAAGTTGAATTCAAGGTATTTGCATTTTTCGTCAGATAGTAATCATATTGTTAGAAATGTTACTGATTCTGGTGCTGATTTTTCTTGGCCTAGGAAAACAATTGATATTGATTTTTTACGAGATGTTAGAGCACAGATAGAAATATCAGTGGATAAATTTAGTTATGCCAATATAGTAATGGAGAATGTTTTACTTAATGTTAATTTAAGCAATAACAATATTAACATAGAGGACTCTAGTGCAATGTTTGCTGATGGCAAATTTACAATCAATGGTTATATTGGAATTTATAGGAAAATTATGGCTAATTTAGCATTTTCACTTGCTGAGGCAAAGATGGAAAAATTATCAGAGTTTATTAATTTAAAATCAGTTAGAGATGGCTATGTTAGTATTAGTGGAAGTTTTAATGGTTCTGGTAATAGTATTGCTGATATTATGAGTAATGCTAATGGTGCCTGCAATGTTGCTGTGCGGAAATTTACAGTTAATGGTGTTGATTTTAATAGTTTTGCTGATAATATAACAGCTGCTAGTACAAAATCTGAGATGTTGTCAATTGCAGAACAGAGTGCATATTCTGGTAAAACATTGTTTAAATCATCTGATTTAAAAATGTTAATTGAAAAGGGGTTAGCTAAGATTGAGGCAACAAGCTTAACTAGTAGAACTGCTAGCTCAATATCTGCTAATGTTCATTTGCCCACTTTATTAATGCATGGCATTGTTCGCATTTTTTTTATCCCACCTACATCTAAGCAAAAAGTTGCTGCTGATTTAGAGCTTAAAGGTTTTGTTAAGTATCCAGTACGTTCTTTTAATGCTGATCAGTTAGAGAAATTGGTTTTCCAAGGAATTAATCCACTTGATGCAAATTAGTGATATTTTTATGTATCTTATTGTAAAAATTTTTTGTAAAATAAAAAAAAATTTTTTGAATATGCAAAGAGTATCTTTAATTATTGTAATTTTTGTAATATTTACTGCCCATAGTATGGGGATTGTTGCAATAGTTGGTGGGCATGTAATATCTGATAAAGATATGAGAGAAGGTATTGCTATTGCTAGGAGTCCATTTTTTGGTAAGCCACTGCCTGATAATAATTTAAAGCAGTTGGTTTTAGATAATTTTATAGAGCAAACACTTATTTTAGATGAAGCAGAACATTTTGGTATTATGCTCTCTGATAGAGAGGTTGTGCAATATATGGTAGACTCTTTTAGAGTTAGAAGTATTGATGAATTTGCTAAAAAAATTGTGGAAAATGGTTTAAGTTGGGAGAAAGTTTTTGCACAAGCTAAAGCTAAGTTACTTTGGCGCCAATTAGTTAATGAGATGGTGATTCCTAGCATCTCAGTTAGTGATGCTGAGATAGTAGAGTGGCATGAGCAAAATAATAATAGATATGGTAAAATATATAATATAAAAAGTTTATTTGCTGAAGATGTTTCTACAATTAACTCCAGTGCATATAGCAATTACATTGATTGTAAGGATATAGAATCATTTGCTAATACCTTTGGCTTGCAAGTTGCTTCAGATGCTTCTTTGTTATTTGCTGATATGAATACTGAAATTAAGAGGCAGATTACAAAAGGATTGTCAATTGGTAAGTTAAGTAATGCTATTAATGATAATGAGTTTATAGTTTTGTGTTCTGTGGACAAAGCAAAGTCTTTGGATGATGAGGAAGTATACAGAAAGCTTTTTGAACTTAAAGTATCAGCTAATAAGATGGCTTATTTAAATAAGATAAAGGCAAGGTATTATGCAAGTGAACAGCAATAGAAATTCATCTAAGACTATAGGAACAGCTTTAGTGCTTTTGTTAATAGTTTTTTTTGTAGACAGATTAACAAAGTTTATGGTTTCTACTTTGCTTAAGGATTATGATTTTGTTTCAATAAACAATTATTTTAATTTAACTTCTGTTTGGAATACTGGTGTTGGTTTTGGCTTAATGGATTCTTTACCACCATTAATGCTTGTTTTTGTTTCTTGTTTTATAGCCATATATTTGTTGTTTCTTTTTATTAAGAAATACAATGATTGTATTGTTTTTGCTCTTGCTATTTCTTTAATGATTGGTGGTGCTATGGGCAATGTATATGATCGTTTACATTATGGAGCTGTTTATGATTTTATAGACTTTCATGTTAAAAGCTATCATTGGCCAACTTTTAATTTTGCTGATACTGCTGTAACATTTGGTAGTATTTTGATTGTTTTTAGTGGTTTTTCCAAGAAGAGGATTTAATGCGTTATTTATTACTTATTGTTATATGCTTTACTTTACCTGCTTGTGGTACAAAAATTGGTAAAAAAATTGGTTTAATATCTATTGATAGTAGTATGCATATCATTGATAACCAAGATTTGTTAAAACCACCATTTTTAGAAAATGATCTAGAATCAATTAAAGATACTGGCACTAAATAATTTATATTGTTTGCATTGTATATTGATTTAGTTATAGTATAGTGTTTTATTTAGAAGGATGGCCTTATGGTGAGAAGAGTGATTGTTGGTGTCTCTGGAGAGAAGCTCACAGATGCTGAGAAGCAGAATCTAAAAACTTATAAGCCATTGGGTGTAGTACTTTTTAAAAGAAACATTAGCAGTTATGATCAGCTTAAAAAATTGGTGTCTGAGATAAAAATTACATTGGATCATGATTATGTGCATATAGCAATAGATCAAGAAGGTGGTGAAGTTAGCAGGTTAGAAGACATCATAAAAGAAGATGGAGGAAGAACATATAGTGCAGGTTTTTTTCGTTGTGCACATGAGTCCATAGATGGCAAAGATAGTTTAGAGTCTTTTAATTTGCACAAAGATATTAATACTCTTCTTAAAGAGCAAAACATACTTACTGCACAAAAAATGTTAGATTTAGGTATAAACGTTAATTTTTCTCCAGTTGCTGATCTATGGCGTGAGAATGCCACTATAAAAATTTTAAACAGCAGGACTTTTAGTAGTAAAGTTGATGGCATTGTTAATAGTTGTAAGATTGTTATAGAAGCAATGGAAGGAAATGGTATTCTGTCTGTAGTTAAGCATATTCCAGGACATGGCTGTACATTGCAAGATACACATGAAGATTTTGCTTATAGCATTAGCTCACTTGATGAATTGACAGAATCTGATGCTAAAATTTTTCAGGATTTGAAAGATAATGCAAAATGGGCAATGGTTTCCCATATTATTTATCGAGCCCTTGATGGTGACTCTCCAGCTTCTATTTCTAAAAAAGTTATTGATTTTATACGTAAGCATATTGGATTTTCAGGGATTTTAGTGACTGATGCTATAGAAATGAAAGCTGTATATAATATTGATAAAGATATATGTAAAGTGGCAGAAAGAGCAATTGATGCTGGTGTTGATATAGTGCTTTACTGTGAAGAAGGTGCTGCAAAAAATGCTGAATTCCTTGCATCAATACCTGAAGCTAGTGATGAGCTATTGAACAAGATATCAGATGCTTTGCCAACTAGGTCAACTGAGTCATCAACAGCTTTAACAAATATAACATGGAAAAAAATTCAGAAAGATGCAGAAAGAATTAGCAGTATTAAATAACTAATGATCACTTAGTTTTATTTTGTGAGCACTACTTTAATGTTAGCATAGTGAAAAAATTGTCAACTTTATTAGTTAGTAGAAATAATTTGCATGATGGAATTATTTATAGCTAAATACTAAGATTTATAAGGCTTTAAATCATTGTCATTTAATAATTAGACAAAAAATTTCTATCTATTATATCATAATATAGATTCAGTAAAATTTGATCTGATTTTTTAAGTGTTGCATGCTTGTGTTACAGTTTGATAATGAAGCAAACTGTTGTTTACTGGCATTAATTTTTCATAATAAGGTCTGCAATCTTCAATAGCTGTCAATGATACACTTAGTTCGTTCATTTTATGCAAGATGAATATTTCACTGCAATAATGTTAATAATATGATATGAACAAGAAAATTATTAATAAATTTATTAATAATGTGTGTATTTATTTTAACATATATACCAAAAAGTTCATTATATGGTGCGGTTGAGAAGACTCGAACTTCCAAGGCTATTTGCCACAGCGACCTCAACGCTGCGTGTCTACCAGTTCCACCACAACCGCTTAATATAGTTGATTATATGTGTCATTTATATAAAAATCAACAATAGCTGTACATGTAATACTTATTGTGTGTATATTTGAATAAATATAAGTATTGTCATCTTGTGCTTAAGTCATTTATAGATCTGCTGTTGCAACGTAATAGAGTTATTATATTTACTATTCTAATGCTATTAATTGTTGGTTGGTATAATTATTTGCATATGAGCAAAGAGATGTCACCTGATGTTAAGATTCCTATTATATATGTTACAACTGGATTAGAAGGCATTTCTGCTGAGGATAGTGAACGACTTTTGATTAAACCAATGGAAAGCCATTTATCTGCCATAGAAGGAGTTAAAGAGATGCGCTCATCAGCATATAGTGGAAGTGCATCATTGGTGTTGGAGTTTAATGTTGGTTTTGATAGTGATAAAGCACTAGCTGATGTGCGTGGTAAGCTTGATAGCATACGCTCTGATATTCCTAGGGATGCACTGTCACTGGTTGCTCGTGAAATAAATATCAGCTTGTTTCCTGTTCTAAATATAGCTTTATCTGGGTCTGCTTCAGACAGAGAGTTGTATTGGGCTGCAGATCGCTTACGTGATGAAATAGAGGTGGTGCACAATGTGGTAGAGGTATCAATTGTTGGCAAAAGAGAAGAGGTTGTAGAGATATTGGTATCACCAACTATGATTGAAGCATATAATCTTAGGCTTGATGAAGTGTTAAATAGCCTAGCTTACAACAATGTTATGATACCAGCTGGCGAGATATCAAAGGATAATGGAGTGTTTTCTATAGAAGTTTCTGGCTTAATTGAAAATGCTAATGAATTACTAGAAACACCTGTGCTAGTACGTCAGGGTGAAGTTGTGTTATTTAAGGATATTGCTCAGATAAAAAGTTCATTTAAAGATCCAACAAGTATGGCACGTATTAACTCTAAAAAAGCAGTTGTGCTGGAAGTATCAAAAAAAACTGGATCTAGTGCTTTAGATGTTATTGATGATGTTAAGTCTGTGGTTAATAAATATATACCATTTTTACCATCTAATATAAGTATCTCTTTTTCTCAGGATAATTCTGTTCCAATAAAAGATAATCTTAGTGACTTAGAGAATAATGTTATATTTGCAACATTGTTGATAGTAATTGTTATTTCAGTATTTATGGGGTTAAGATCAGCATTGCTTGTGGCAATGTCATTACCAATATCATTTTTAATAGGAATTATTATAGTTTCTTACGCTGGTTTTACTTTAAATATAGTTGTTTTGTTTGCCTTAATACTTTCTGTAGGGATTTTAGTTGATTCTGCAATAGTTGTTACTGAATATGCAGATAGACAAATGATTGCTGGTAGCAGTAGGTTTGAAGCCTATGGTAGTGCTGCCAAGGCTGTAGTTGCACCAATTATTTCTTCAACAACAACTACTATAATTGTTTTTTTCCCACTGGTTTTTTGGCCAGGTATAATGGGAGAGTTTATATTCTACCTGCCTACAACCTTATCAGCTACATTGGTTGGTTCATTGTTAACTTCAATAGTGTTTCTGCCAACTTTAGGTGCAGTATTTGGTGGTGTATCTGCTAAATCAAAAAAAATGATAAAATCAACACTTGCAATAGAAAATGGTGAGTTGGATGGGTTAAGGAGGTTTTATGCAGTATATGCAAAAATGCTAATGGGTGCATTAAATAATCCAATAAGATATATTACACTTATTATATCTGTGTCTTTTGTAATGATAGGAGGATATTTTTTGTTTGGCAGGGGTGTGGAATTTTTTCCTGATGTAGAGCCAGACAATCTTTCTATTGATGTACGCTCTGCTGGCAATCTATCAATACATGAAAAATATTTGGCAATGATGGAGATTGAATCAAGAATTGCAGATTTAGCACCTGAATTTAAGGCTATTTATACGCGAATTGGTGCACAAAGCAGTGGCAAGGAGTCGTCTACTGGTGATTTAGTTGGATCAATGCAGCTTGAGTTGGTGCAATGGCTTAAAAGACGCAGAGCATCAGCTATCATTGCCGATCTTTGGGAAAGGGTTAGTGATTTTGCTGGTTTTAATGTTGCAGTGATTAAAGAATCACAAGGGCCAAAAGGTAGCAAGCCAGTGAAAATAAGAGTGTCATCACGCTATCCTGAAAAGGTTGAATTATATGCTTCTAGATTAGTTGGTTTTATGCAGTCTAATGATAAATTTCTTAATATAGAAGATAACATAAATAAGTTAAAAATTTCATGGAATGTTGTTGTAGATAGAGAAAAGGCTGCATTATATGGTTTGAACAATGCAGTTATAGGTAATTTTATACGTATGGTAACAAATGGCGCTAAAGTTTCATCATATCGACCAATAACAGGTAGAGAAGAGGTGGATATAGTAGTTCGCTTTCCTGAAGAAAGTAGAAATCTTGGTAGCATAAAATCACTAAGAGTGCCATCTGTTAATGGCTCAGTACCTATAGATAGCTTTACTAGCATTATTCCTAATAATAAGATAGAAGAAATTCATAGGGTTAATAGAATACGTGCAATAACTATTCTTGCCAACTTGTCTAAAGATACATCGATAGAGTTAGGACTTAAAGATGTTTCTGAATGGATTGCTTCAAACTATGATCCTGATGTTGCAGTAAAATTTGCAGGTGATTATGAAGATCAAAATGAATCTAAGAGTTTTTTATATAAGGCTTTTGTTATAGCTGTAAGTGGAGTAATATTGGTGCTTTTAGCTCAATTTAATAGAGTTAAATATACGTTTGCTATAGTTACTGCAATATTTTTTTCAACATTAGGGGTTTTTTTTGGTTTGTTGGTAACCTTTAGACCATTTGGTATAGTTATGTGTGGTATTGGAACAATAACTCTGGCTGGAGTTGTGGTGAATAATAATATTTTATTAATTGATGCTTATATGAAGAATATTGCTTCTGGTATGACTGTTAAAAAGTCTATAGTTGTTGCAGCTGTTAGCAGAATTGCACGAATTCTGCTAACAGCTGCAACAACT